>DATHUT010000028.1:0-1757 GCA_035462005.1 Gammaproteobacteria bacterium
CCGGGTATTCGATGGCGTCGGTCGGGTCATTGACGGCGGCCCGCCCATCGCCGCCCACCAGCGCCTGCGCATCGAGGGCCTGACGGTGAACCCTGCCCGGCGCGACATGCCCCGGGACTTCATCGAAACCGGCATCTCCACCATCGACATCATGAACAGCCTGGTGCGCGGCCAGAAACTGCCGGTATTCTCCGGCGGCGGCCTGCCCCATGACCGGCTCGCCATCCAGATCGCCCAACAGGCACGGCTGCGCGACACGGCGGCGGGAAACTTCGCCATCGTGTTCGCAGGTATCGGTATCCCCCATGACACCGCCGAATCCTTCCGACTGGCCATGGAACAGAGTGGCGCCCTGGCACGCACCGCCCTGTTCCTGAACCTCGCCTCCGATTCCAGCGTGCAGCGCCTGCTGACGCCGCGCTTTGCCCTCACGGCCGCCGAATACCTGGCCTTCGAGCTCGGACAACATGTGCTGGTGATCCTCACCAACCTCACCAATTACTGCGAGGCGCTGCGCGAGGTCTCCGCCAGCCATGGCGAGATCCCCAGTCGCAAGGGTTATCCCGGCTACATGTACTCGGACCTGGCGACCCTCTACGAGCGTGCCGGCTGCATTCAGGGCCGCGAAGGCACCCTGACCCAGATGGCCACCCTTACCATGCCCTCTGACGACATCAGCCATCCCATCCCCGACCTGTCCGGCTACATCACCGAAGGCCAGGTGGTACTCGACCGTGAACTGCACCGGCGCGCCGTCTATCCGCCGATCAAGGTGTTGCCGAGCCTGTCGCGCTTGATGAAGGATGGCACCGGCAAGGGCTACACCCATGCCGATCATCCCGACCTCGCCAACCAGTTGTATGCCGCCTATGCCCGCGCCACCCAGGTGCGGGTACTGGCCAGCGTGGTGGGTAGCGAAGGCCTCACCGAAGTGGACCGCCTGTACCTGCGTTTCGGTGAAGGCTTCGAGGGGGAATTCATCCAGCAGGGTGGCGAGCGCCGCACCCTGGAACAAAGCATGGAACTCGGCTGGCGCCTGCTCGCCCTGCTGCCCCGTGTAGAACTGCACCGCCTGAGCGACGCGCAGATCACGCAAAACATCGAACCATTGTGGGAGGCGACCAATGCCTGACCAGGATCGATTGCCGACCCGCACCACCCTGCTGGAACTGCGCGAGGAACGGCAGATCATGCAGGAGGGCTATCGCTTCCTGGATGAGAAACGGCTGTTGCTGGCCGCCGAGATCCTGCGCCAGCTGGCGCTCTACGAGGCCGCCATGGACCAGTTCCGCGAGCGGCAGCAGGCGGCCATGGAGGCCTTGCGGGACGCCGTCGGTCGCCATGGCCTGGAGGCCTTGAGCCTGTACCCGGCGCCCCTCGCCACGACTCCGCCGGCACCACGCCAGTACAGTTTCCTGGGCGTTCGAATGCTGGCGGCGGCGGACTTGCGTGATCACTCCCTGGGCGAGACCGCGGCACCCGAGGACCCTTCGCCCCAGGCACGCCGCGCCGCTAAGATCTTTCACTTCCTGCTATTGCGGGCACGGGACCTGGCCCTGCTTTCAGGCAACCTCTACCGGCTGCTGGACGATTACCGACGCACCGAACGCCGAGCCCGCGCCCTCGAGGATGTGCTGTTGCCGGAGACCCGGGTGGCCATTCGCCAATTGGAAGAACAACTCGACGACCAGGATCAGGAAGAGGCCATTCGCGTACGGCTCAAGGCGCGCTGAGCCGAAGTCCATGACCCAGACCCA
>DATHUT010000029.1:0-3011 GCA_035462005.1 Gammaproteobacteria bacterium
CCTTGATGACACGGTCCAGCTCCGCCGCCTGGCGCAGCAGGCGCTGCCACTGGGGCAGCCGCAGCCGCCCGAGGGCGGCGCCGATGGGCTTCTTGCGCGATTCCCACACCCGGTATTTGGCCATCACCTGGCCCGCTGACGTGCCCTGGGCCACCTCGCGGGCCATGGCCGCCAGGCTGCGGATCTCGCGCGCCAGGGCCCACAGGATCAGCACCGGCTCCACGCCCTCGCCGCGCAGGCCGATGAGCATGCGCTGGCTGCGCGCCACCTCGCCCGACAGGGCCGTGTCCACCAGGCCGAATACGTCGAAACGGGCGCTGTCCGCCACCGCGGCCTGCACCGCCGCGGCGCTCAGCGGGCCCGGACCCTGCAGCAGCAACAGCTTCTCGATCTCCTGGGCGGCGGCCATCAGGTTGCCCTCCACCCGCTCCGCCAGCAGCGCCACCGCCTCCGGTTCCGGCTTGAGACCGCGGTCCTGCATGCGCTGACGGATCCAGGCCGGCAGCTTGTGCATGTCCACCGGCCACAGGGTGATCATCACCCCGGCCTGCTCCAGGGCCTGCACCCACTTGCTCTTGCGTGCCGAGGCGTCCAGCTTGCCGGCCAGGATGATCAGCACCGTGTCCTCCGGTGGCCGCTCCACGTAGGCGCGCAGGGCCTTGGCCCCGGCGTCGCCGGGCTTGCCGGTGGGCAGGCGCAGCTCGAGGATGCGCTGCTCGGCGAACAGGGACAGGTTGCCGGCGGCGGCCAGCAACTGGTCCCAGTCGAAGCCGGACTCCACGTTCAGCACCTCGCGGTCTGCATAACCACGGGCACGGGCCGCCGCGCGCAGGGCATCGGCGGTTTCGGTCATCAGCAGGGGATCATCGCCGGTGAGGAAATACACCGGGGCCAGGGTCTTTTTCAGGTGGGCATCGAGCTGTTCGGGGCGCAGTTGCATGGGGGCATTCTAGCCGCTGGGGTTGCCAGGGGAAAACACTTCTGTCGGGCCGAAGCCCGACCACTTCCTAAGGAACCTTTGATCCGTCATGCCGGCGCAGGCCGGCATCCATGCTTCTAATTCCTCTGGATGACTCGCTTCGCTCGCCCTTCGGGCCGCCCCTGCGGGCGTTCAACGCGCTGCGCGCTTTTGTCCGGCATTCGCCGGAATGACGAAAAAAATTGATCAGAGGTTCCCTAACCCTGATTCGACGGCGAGCCGGTCACGCCCGCGGTGAGAATGAAGCGCATGGCCTCTTCCATCTTCATGTTCAGCGGACGGATGGCGCTGCGCGGCGTGAGGGCCGCATAGCCGCCGATCATGTAGCTCATGGGGAAATACACCAGCACCATATCGGGGGCATTGAGCCCACCGGGTACATCATCAAGATCGGTGCGCGTCACCAGGCCGATCAGCTGCAGGCCCGTTTCGCCGATGGTCACCGCCACCACCTGCTCAAAATCCTTTTTGCGCTTGGGCGAAAAATAGTCCAGCAGGTCGCGAATGCCCATGTACACCGACTTGATCAGCGGCAGGCGGTAGAAAATGCTCTCGCCGCGCGCGAACAGGCGTTGTACCAGCAGACTGTGCATGAGCAGCCCCACGGAAAAGGCCACCACCAGGCCGGCGCCCACGCCCATGCCTGGCACATAGAGCACATCCGGGATGATGTAGTGCAGCACGCCGCCCAGGAACTTCTCGGTGGAGACCACCAGCCAGTACAGCAGGTAGAGCGTCAGTATCACCGGCAGCATGGTGACCAGGCCGGTGAGTACATTTTTGCCGATGGTTGTCATCATGGTTCAATTACCTGATCGAGAGAATGGAAGGGGTTGCAGGGGCGTAGGCCACTTGCCAGCCGGTTCGCGGCCAAGGCCGCTCCTACATGGTTATGGTTCATTCCGCTTTTGCAGCGCCAGCAACCAGCCTTTCACGTCCTGGCCGAAGTCCTGCCGCAATACCGTCGCGCGTATGGCGCGCACCGACAGGCCGGCCGCATCTGCCAACCCTCGCAGATAGTCGACACTATGAGCATAGCGGCCCGACTTTCCCAGCACAAAATCCTCCTGATCGCCCTGCTCCACGGAGAACAACAGCCAGCCGCCGGGCCGCAGCGCCCGGCTACAGGCTGCCAGTACGGCAGCGAGATCACCCAGGTAGACGAAGACATCAGCGGCCAGCACCAGTTCCCAGGCACCACTTTCGGCCTCCAGGGCCGGCACCAGGTCGCCGCAGTGCAACTCGTCGTACAGTTCGCGTGCGCGCGCCTTGTCGAGCATGCGGGAAGAGAGATCCACGCCGGCCAGGAACGCGGCACGATCCCGGAAGGCCAGTCCCGAGAGCCCCGTGCCGCAACCGAGATCCAGCACCCGCAGACCGGTCGCGTCTCCAGCCAGCTCATCGAACAGTTCGCGCAGGCGCTGCGGCGTGCGGTAGCCCAGTGCGCCGGTGAGATGTTCATCGAATTCCTCGGCATACTGGTCGAACAGGCCGGCGATGTAGTCCGGCGGCGCGGTCTCGGGTACCGCGTCTCCGCGCAGGGCCGCCAGCTTGTAGGCCACCTCGGCGTACTCGGGCTTCAGGCGCAGGGCCTCCTGGTAATGCCGCAGGGCGGCTTCCGGCTGCCCGGTCGTCTCCAGCACGGCGGCGTAATTGCGGTGCGCCTCGGCCAGTTCAGGGTCGGCGGCCAGGGCGGCACGATAACAATCCGCCGCCGCGTCCAGCTCATCGCGCGCCTGGTGGATACCCCCGAGGTTGTTGTGGGCCTGCGCCAGCCCCGGTTCCAGCGCCAGCGCCTGTCGGTATTGTTGCGCGGCCTCGTCCAGTTGTCCCACGCCCTGCAGGCAGGCACCCAGGTCGAGACGCAGCGCGGCATTGTCGGGTTCGAGTTCCACCGCGAGCCGGTACTGAACCAGTGCCGCGCTCCCCTGCCCCTGCGCATCCAGCAGTTCCGCCAGGGTGTAATGGTAGTCCACCGCTTCGGGCTGCAGTTCGATGGCGGCTTCGTAGGCCAGTATCGCCGCATCCGGAG
>DATHUT010000030.1:0-3879 GCA_035462005.1 Gammaproteobacteria bacterium
GGTCGGGTGCAGGTCAATGGCCAGCCGGCGGAGCTGGGCCAGAAGGTGGGCGAGGGCGACAGCCTCACCATCGACGGCAAGTCGGTGTCGGTGCGCGCCAGTACTGCCGCCAGGGACCGGCCGCGGGTACTGGTCTACCACAAGCCCGTCGGTGAACTGACCACCCGCTCCGACCCTGAGGGACGTCCCACGGTATTCGACCAGATTCCTGAGCTCAAGACCGGTCGCTGGATCACCATCGGCCGCCTCGACCTCAACACCTCCGGACTGCTGCTGTTCACTACCCACGGTGACCTGGCCCATCGTCTCATGCACCCCTCCAGCGAGATCGAGCGCGAGTATGCCGTGCGCGTGCTGGGAGAGGTGTCGCCGCAGATGCTCAAGGCCCTTACCGTGGGCGTGGACCTGGAAGATGGCAAAGCCCACTTCGATAGCATCGTCGATGCCGGCGGCAGCGGGGCCAACCACTGGTACCATGTGGTACTGCGTGAGGGCCGCAACCGGGAGGTGCGGCGCCTGTGGGAATCCCAGGGCCTGAAGATCAGCCGCCTGCAACGGGTGCGCTATGGTCCCATCGAGCTGCCGCGACGTGTGTCCCCGGGCAAATGGGAGGAGCTGGACGCCCAGGGCATCGCCCTGCTGTTCGCGGCTGCCAGCCTGCCCAAGCCGGACCTGACGCCGCCGCGCCGTCACACACGCAATCCCACTCCGCGGCACAAGCGGCGCCAGGGCTGACAGCACTTCATTCCTGGAATGTCCCGTTCCCGCCGTCTCACCCTCTGCAAGGTGTATGAACAGTTGCTGGCCGCCCATGGCCCGCGTGACTGGTGGCCCGGCGATACCCCCTTCGAGATCATGGTGGGTGCCATCCTCACCCAGAACACCGCCTGGACCAATGTGGAGAAGGCCATCGCCGCCCTCAAGGCGCGTGATCGGCTGACGCCACGTGCCATCCTGGCCGCCCGCCGCGATCACCTGGCGCAATGGATCCGCCCCTCGGGATATTTCAACATCAAGACAGAACGACTGCGTCAGTTCTGTCGCTGGTATTTGGAACAGGGAGGCTGGGATGTCCTGCGTGGCCGGGACACGGCACGCCTGCGCCAGGAACTGCTGGCGGTAAAGGGCATCGGGCCGGAGACAGCCGACGATATGCTGCTCTATGCCTTCGAACGGCCGGTGTTCGTCATCGACGCCTACACGCGGCGTATCTTTTCCCGGCTGGGCCTGGTGGAGGAGACCGAGGGATATGAGACCTTGCGTGCCCACTTTGAGGAATCACTGGGGTTGGACGTGGCATTGTTCAATGAATACCACGCCCTGATTGTGCAGCATGGCAAGGAGGTTTGTCGCACACGGCCGCGTTGTTCGGAGTGCGTGTTGGCACGGGGTTGTGCCTGGCAAGCGCAGGAGTCAGGTTGAAGCCCGACAATCGATCAAAGGTCCTTCCCAGCGCAGCGCACCTGGTTGCGACCTTCCTGCTTGGCCAGGTACAGGGCCTGGTCGGCCTGGTCGAACAAGGCGAGCGGGGTGTCTTCCTCGCGCAAGGTGCTG
The DNA here is from genome assembly GCA_035462005.1 of Gammaproteobacteria bacterium. Classification (GTDB taxonomy): domain Bacteria; phylum Pseudomonadota; class Gammaproteobacteria; order DSM-19610; family DSM-19610; genus JAIVHA01. Next base: position 1,555 of record DATHUT010000030.1, read on the forward strand.
ACCCCGGCGCTGATGGTCACCGGGATATCCGCACCCGAGCAATGGCAGGGCAGGCTTTCCACGGCCTTGCGGATGCGTTCGGCCAGCAGGCAGGCCCCCTTGGCGTCCGTGTCGCGCATCAATACCACGAATTCCTCGCCGCCGTAGCGGAACAGTTGGTCGGCGCTACGCATGCAGGCCTGGATACTGTTCGCCACGGCCTTCAGCACGCAATCACCGATGATGTGGCCATAGTCGTCATTGATGCTTTTAAATAGGTCGATGTCCAGGATCACCAGCGACAGGTTGCCCGACTGGCGGCGTGAAAAACCGATTTCCCGGTGCAGGGCTTCATCCATGGCACCGCGGTTATATACGCCGGTGAGCGGATCCTTCTGGGCCATGTTCAATGCCGTCTGGTAGAGCAGGGCATTACGCAACGGGTAGAGCAGGTAGCAGAGATAATCCTCCATCAGGGCGGTTTCCGCCGCGCTGAATTTCTGTCCGCGGCAAAACACCAGTTCGCCCAGGGGTTCGTCGCCGATGTTCACGCTGTAGGTACATCGATGCCGCCCCTGGCTGCCAAGGCGGTGTTGAATGTCCAGGGCATCGTTGCGATACAACATGCCATCGTGGGCCACGAAGCCCTGCATGTTATCGCTGAACAGGTCCACCAGGCGGGTCGGATCCAGGCTGGTTTGCAGGGCCCGGCTCAGCCCCAGGGCCAGTTGCATGGTTGCCGCGGTGGTGCCTGCAACCCGGTACAGGTTGGATGCGTCGCCAGAATCTGCCTCGATGTGGGGTAGCGGTGTGGCCATATTGTTTTACCTGATGGGCTTGCCGAAAATGATAAGCGAATTCCATGCCAATTGGGCGTCAAATAAAAAGAAATAATAAAATCAAGATAGTTGAGCCGCGAGATTGGGCTGCAATGCTAAAATCGCCATTGTTTTGACGAAAATATCGCTACTATTGCGGTGGTTTTTTGCCGCTCGGCTGCCGCGCCGCCGTTAATGATATCATACTGTTTCATATGGATATTTACATAATGTCACGGGGTGAGCCTGGTCCGTCCCGAAAAAGATGGCTCCTGTAGCAAATAAAATACGCCCCTGTTGCGTCGAAACCTTGACCTAAATCGATTCACCGTGGTCGCAGGGTAAGTGGACGTCCATACTTCCCGGAGGATAAGGAGATGAAAGTCATGTTGGCATCCATTCGGATCGGCGCCTGGTTGTGGCTTGCCGCGGTGGTACCCTGGTCCGTGACCACGGCGGAAGAGTCCCTGTTGCCGGGTATGGTCAACCCCGGCTATCACCAGCAGCCGGACTGGTTCAAGGTTTCCTTCCTGGATATTCGTGAGGACGTGGAAGAGGCGGCCGCCGACGGCAAGCGCCTGATGGTCTACTTCTACCAGGACGGCTGCCCCTATTGTGAAAAACTGCTGGAAACCAATTTCGGCCTGCGCGATATCGCCACCAAGACCCAGGCCACGGTGAATGTGGTCAGTATCAACATGTGGGGGGATCGCGAGGTAACCGGCCTGGATGGCCGGCTCACCACGGAGAAGCAGTTCGCCGAGGACCTCAAGGTAATGTTCACCCCGACCTTGCTGGTGTTCAATGAACAGGCGGAGGTGATCATGCGGGTGAACGGTTATTACGCCCCCCACCAGTTCGATGCTCTGCTGGACTATATCGCGGATCGCAAGGAAGCCGAGATGAGCTTCCGGGATTACTACGCTGCACGGGCACCGGCGGAAGCCAGTGGCAAGCTGCATCAGGACGATTCTTTCCTGCAGCCGCCCTACCGGCTGGCATCCCGCGACAGCGACAAGCCGCTGCTGGTGCTATTCGAGCAAAAGGTCTGTGCGCCTTGCGATGAACTGCACCTGGATATCCTTCAGCGGGAGGAAAGCCGGGTGCAGCTGGCTCGTTTCGATGTCGCACTGCTGGACATCCGTTCCAGGGATTCCCTGCAACGACCCGATGGCTCCACTGGCAGTGTGCGCGACTGGGTGCAGGAGTTGGATGTGCAGTATGCCCCGACCCTGGTGATGTTTGACGCCCAAGGACAGGAGGCTTTTCGCACCGAGGCCTATTTGCGCACCTTCCATGTCCAGTCCGCACTCGCGTACGTGGCCTCCGGTGCTTATAAAGATCAGCCCAATTTCCAGCGCTACCTGCAGGCCCGGGCCGCCGACCTGGAAGCGCGCGGCATCCATGTGGACCTGATGGACTGAAAACCTGCTTTAACCGCCAAGACGCCAAGAGCGCCAAGAAAATCCAGTCAACCGCCAAGGCGCCAAGACGCCAAGACGCCAAGAAAGACCATATCAGGGAGTTT
>DATHUT010000031.1:0-11952 GCA_035462005.1 Gammaproteobacteria bacterium
TCCCCGGCCCCGCCGGCCGGCTGGAAGCCCTCATCGAGGAACCTGCCCTTGACCGCCCCCCTGCCGGGGTGGCCGTCCTCTGTCATCCCCATCCGCTTCACGGCGGTACCCTGCAGAACAAGGTGGTTCACACCCTGGCGCGTACCTGCAATGCCCTGGGGCTGGTGGCCGTGCGCTTCAATTTTCGCGGTGTAGGCGCCAGTGACGGTGCGTACGCGGAAACCGTCGGCGAGACCGAGGACCTGCTCGCAGTGCTGGACTGGGCGCAACAACAATGGCCCGATCTGCCCTTGTGGCTGGGTGGCTTTTCCTTTGGCGCCTACGTCGCCCTGCGCGCCGCCGACCGCAGCCCTGTGCAACAGCTGATTACCGTGGCACCGGCCGTGAACCTGTTCGCCAAGGATCCGCTTCCCGAAGTGCAATGCGACTGGCTGCTGGTGCAAGGTGATCAGGACGAGATCGTGCCATACGCGCAAGTCATGGAATGGGTCGCCAGCCTGGAGCGACGCCCGCGAATCCTGGAACTGTCCGGCGCCGGTCATTTTTTCCATGGCCGTCTCAATGAGTTGCGCGAGCGCCTGCTGGTCATGCTGGGTTGACGCCGGTCGACTCTTTTCATCCTTCGTGCTTGCTCCGGCATCCTGCCGCCTGTACTAGCTACTGGTCAGCTGCGCAGCGTGCCCGCCCTTAAGCGGGTAACGAACTGAAACACTTCCGGGGCACTGGGAAAGCGCGGTTCGAGGGCATGTTCGTTGATGGCGCCCAGCCAGTAGGCCGGGGTCGGTTCGCCTTTGAACACCGGTTGGGCAACCACGGAAAGACCATGGATGGTTTTCTGAACTTTGGCGTTCATGTTGCCTCCTCTCGTTTTTCTTGGTTTTGTACTCAACAGGCAGCAAGTACTGTGCCGGATTCCATTTATTTGTTTATTAATGGTTTTAATTTTCCCTGTTACAAAATAGTAAATAATTCTGACAGTATATTCCCTGAGACCAAGGGGGCTGTTACCTGTAAGCGCTTGATTTGCATCGAGCGTTGGGTCCAGCCTGGATGCCGGTATTGCTGACAGTGGTTCAGGGCGCGGATTGCAGCAAGCTCAGGAGATAAACCCCCTGCGCCGTGGCATGGAACGAGGACCCTGGCGCCTTGATGGAAAAGATGCGGCCACTGAATCCAAAATACCGTTCGCGGCCGAGTGGGAACAGTGGATGAAAGTCCGACCAACCGCCATCTTCCCGTTGCACCTCCAGCGCCCGTTGCAACCAGACCGGTTTGATACGTGCCGCCTGCCCCGATTCGGCCAGCATCAGCAGTCGTTGCAGATAGACATCCACGGGGCGCGGGTCCCAGGTCAGCTGGCGAACGATACGGTCCTGCAAGGCCTGAATGACGCTATCCACCGCATCGGCATCACCGCAGTCGCGCGCTTGCATGAAGCGCATGCCCATCATCTGGTGGGTGGTGCAGGCAGGACTCAGAGGGTATCGGGTGGGGCAGAAATCCTCCCTCAACTGCGCCTGGACCAGGGCGAGTTCGCCCAGTTCCGGATCGCAACTCACCCCATAAAGAATGTGCAGGTTGTAATAGGGCATGTGTTGCAGATCTTCCGCGCGTATCGGTATCCAGGTGTTTCGGTTGAACAGGGGTTGCCAGGGTGAGGAGGGACTGGGCTCGAGCACCACGCGACGATAGTGTTGGAACAGGTTCTCCAGGCGCGGGTCCTGTGTCCGCTGGGCGCTTTGTTGTACCATCCACCAGAGCATGGGGTTGGGTTGGCGCAGGATGCTCTCCTCGTTTCGCTCCAGCCATTGGATGCTGTCTTCCAGCGCGGTGGCGAGCGCGGTATTCGTGGCCGGTGTCAGGGTGCGATTGTGCTCCCAGATCAGCGCGGCATAGACCAGTAAGGGCGCGAGCAGGCACAGGCCCAGACCATAGAGCAGGATACGCATGATTTCCCCCGGTGATTTTGATTATGTCCTGGCACGCTACTGCAGATGCCCCATGGCCGTCAAAGGCACCTTGCCCGCCGTGAGCCCCTGACACGATGTACGAAAAGCATTTTCATCTGGACGAGCGGCCCTTTTCCATCGCCCCTGATCCGCGCTTCCTGTTCATGAGTGCGCGTCATCGTGAGGCCCTGGCCCATTTGCTCTATGGCGTGGGGGAGGGGGGTGGCTTCGTGCAGCTCACTGGCGAGGTGGGTACCGGCAAGACCACCCTGTGTCGCGCCCTGCTGGAGCAGCTGCCGGACAATGTGGATGTGGCCCTGATCCTCAATCCCAAGGTCACGGCCCTGGAGCTGATCGCCACCCTGTGCGATGAACTGCGGGTTCCCTATCCCGCCGGGACCGACAGCATCAAGGCCCTTACCGATGCCCTCAATCGCTACCTGTTACAGGCCCATGCGGCCGGGCGCCGGACCGTGCTGCTCATCGACGAGGCCCAGAACCTCAGTCCCGAGGTGCTTGAGCAGGTGCGCCTGCTGACCAACCTGGAAACGCAGCGGGAAAAACTCCTGCAGGTGATCCTGATCGGCCAGCCGGAGCTGCGCGACCTGCTGGCCCGGGACGACCTGCGCCAGCTGGCACAGCGCATTACCGCCCGTTATCACCTGGAACCCATGAACCGGACCGAGACCGAGGCCTATGTCCTGCATCGCCTGCAGGTCGGTGGCGCCGGCGGTTCGCTGTTTGGCCGGGGCGCCTTCGATGCCCTGCAACGCCTCTCCGGTGGGGTGCCGCGCCTGATCAATGTCCTGGCCGACCGCGCCCTGCTGGGTGCCTATGTGGAAAACCGCGCGCAGGTCACCACTCCCGTGCTGCGCCGCGCCGCGCGGGAGGTGCTGCCGGCCGCAGCTCCGGCCAGGCCGCCCCCCTGGGGCTGGGCGTTGGCCGCCTTCTTGGTGGCAGGCCTGGCGCTGGCCGCCTGGTGGTGGCAGCCCTGGAACGGGGAAGGGGCTGCGCCACGCCCGGCGACGGCGACCGATGTTGAGTCACGGGCCGACCCGCCGGCCACTGCGTCGGCCGTACCGGCACAGCCGGAAGCGACGCCAACGGTGCAGGATGAGGTAGAGGCGGATTGGGCGGAGCTGGTGGCCGCGGCCACCAGGGCCGGCGAGGACGCGGCCTGGCACGCCCTGCTGGCACGCTGGGGTGTAGAGGCCCAGGGCGGCACTGGCGCGCAACTGTGCCAGCAGCTGCCGGAACATGAGCTGCACTGCCTGAGCCGCAGCGGTTCCTGGCAGGCCCTGCGCAACGCGGGCCATCCGGCACTGCTCTACCTGGTGGGACCGGAGGGGCGTCGCCTCGCGGTGGTACTCCACAGCCTGGATGGTGAACATGCCACGCTGGGCGCGGGCGATCAGACCTGGCGACTGCCCGCCAGCCGTATCCAGCAAGCCTGGTTCGGCGACTATGCCCTGGTATGGCGGGCCTTGCCGGGGGGCGTGACCCTGTTGCGTGCCGGTGACACGGGAGCCGCGGTGCGCTGGGTGCGGGAACAGCTGGACGTGCCGGCGCAGACCACGGCCGAATATTTCGACGATGGCCTCCAGGCCGCTTTACAGGACTTCCAGCGTTACCACCAGCTGGAGGCCGACGGGGTGGTGGGGCCGCGCACCATCATGCAATTGAACAAGCTGTCACAGGAGCTGGGCATGCCCCGGCTGGTGCGGGACGCAGACTGACGAGACTTTATGTCCTACATACTCGAGGCATTGAAAAAAGCGGACCAGGAACGCAGCCGTGGCGCGGTGCCCGACCTGCGTGTCAGCCACCGGATGGCGGACGGGCGGCGGGATTATCGCCGCCTGGCCCTGGTGCTGGTCCTGCTGTTCCTGGGTGTCCAGGCCCTGCTGCTGTTTCTGTACCTGCGCGGATCTCCTTCCGCACCACCCGCCCCGGTGGCACTGGAAGAACCTCCTTCCTCCAGGGACGCGGCGCCCCCGACCAGGTCCGCGGCGCTTCCCGCGCGGGATGCGCCCGAACCGGACCCGACCCCGGCCATCGTGCTGGCTCCGCCCTCCGCGCCGACACCGCGAGTGAAGCAGGTTCCCTCCCCGGTGGGCAGGGAGTCTGTCTCGGAAGAAACGCCGGTGTATTCCATCAATCCCTGGCAGCAGGGATCCGCAGCGGTGCAGCAGCTTGCCGCAGGACTCAGCCTGGATGTCCATGTCTATGCCCAACAGCCGGAGCAACGCTTCGTGCTCATCAATATGCGCCGCTACCGAGAAGGTGAACGCCTGGAAGCGGGTGCGGTACTGGAGCGGATCACGCCCGAGGGGGTGGTGTTGTCCTACCAGGGAGAACAATTCCGTTATGACCGACCTTGAAATGACGGCGCGGCCAGGCCCCTGGCCGGGACGCGTCCTGCTGTGTTTCCTGTTACTGACCGTCTTCGCGTCATCCGCCTGGGCGCAGCAACAGGGGCGGGTGATGGTGGTGTGGGCCGCCGGGGTATCCACGCCACCCTCGGCCGAACTGCTCGCGGAGCTGGGTGCGGTGAACGGCGTTGCGTTCACGCCGGTGCGTGAGCTGGGGGGCGGCATAACCCTGCTCGCCTGGCGCGCGGACACCGCCCTGGACTCGGCCCTGTTGCTGGCGCGCCTGCAGGAGGATCCCAGGGTCGAGGCCGCGCAGGCCGATGCAAGGCGAAGCCTGCAATTCGTGCCCAACGACACCGACTATGCGGATCAATGGCACCTGTTTGAAGCCGCGGGCATTCGCGCACCGGCCGCCTGGGACCTGCAACGGGGGTCCGCCGCCGTGGTGGTGGCGGTGCTGGATACCGGCATCCTGCCCCATGAGGACATCGACCCGGCACGGATCCTGCCGGGCTATGATTTCTACGATCTTACCGATGCCCTCGGAAATTCCCACGACAATGATGGCGAACCCGGCTGGGACGACGATCCCATCGATCCCGGTGACGCGGTGCTGGCAGGGGAGTGCGGCCCGGGGAAGCCCGCCGAGAATAGTAGCTGGCATGGCCTGGCGGTGAGCGGTGTATTCATGGCGACGACGGACAATGCCCTGGGCATTGCCGGGGTCGATCACCGTGCCCGACTGCTGCCGATCCGGGTGTTCGGCAAGTGCGGCGCCTGGAGCTCGGATATCTTTGTCGCCCTGCGCTGGGCGGCGGGACTTGCCGTGTCGGGGGTGCCGGCTAATCCCAATCCCGCCAGGATCATCAACCTCAGCCTCAGCTATGAGGCGGCCTGTGGTGTTGCGGAGCAGCGCATCATCGACGAGATACTCGCTCGTGGGGTTCTTATCGTGGCTGCGGGGGGCAACGATGGCGGGGACGTGGCTAATGTGAGTCCGGCCAGCTGCAATGGTGTGATCACTGTGGCGGCTTCGGACCGCGCCGGGGCGCGCGCAGCCTTCAGTGACGTGGGTGCCGCCGTGGATATCACGGCCCCCGGAGTCAGCATCCTGACCACGTACAATCTTGGCGCCACGGATCCGGCAGCGGATTGGTATGCCTTTGCTTCCGGCACCAGCTTCAGCACACCCCAGGTCTCGGCGGTGCTGGCGTTGCTGCGCGCCGACCGTCCCGAGGCCACGGTGAGCCAACTGCGCCAGGCCCTGCAGGCCGGTGCCCGGCCCTTCCCCGACAGCAGCTGCAACACCAGTATCTGTGGCGCTGGCCTGTTGGATGCGGAAGGGGCAATTCTGGCCCTGCGAGCATTACCCCCACCCGACAGCGGGGGCGGAGGCGGTTGTGTACAGGCGGCCGAAAGCCGACCGGAAGCGCTCTGGTGGCTGGGGCTGGCCTGGGTGCTCTATCGGTTAGCGAGACGGAACGATTGCGCCGGGCGGCGGGTCTGAAACGCGAGCGCAGCAATTCGGATACACCATGCTACATACCATCAAGACGTTTTTTCAGCAGCACATCGATGCCGAGGTGCATCGTCCCGAGACCCGCGAGCACGGCCTGCGTCTGGCTACTGCCGCCCTGTTGATGGAAATGACGCGTGCGGATTTCACCCGCCGCCCCGAGGAACTGCGGATGGTGGCATCGCTGGTGCAGGGGGAGTTCGGACTCACCGGGGAGGAAACCCGCGAGCTGGCGGAGCTGGCCGAGGCAGAGGCCCATGAGGCCGTTTCCCTTTATCAGTTCACCGGGCTCATCAACGAACATTTTTCTCCGGAGGAAAAGGTGCGGGTGGTGGAGATGCTTTGGCAGGTGGCCTATGCCGACCGGGAATTGGACAAATACGAGGAATCCCTGGTGCGCAAGGTGGCCGAGCTGCTCTACGTACCCCATCGGGACTTCATCCGTGCCAAGCACCGCGTCCAGGAAGCCTTGGATCTTACCTAGAAAGCCTGTGCCGGCCCACAAAAAAGCCCCGGATCACGGATCCAGGGCTTTTCGGGAAGGCGGGCCTTCCAGGCCGTGGCGGCAGGGTATTGCTTAGCCAGCCATGTCCTTCAGTGCCTTCAGCGGCAGAACCTTCACGACGGTACGGGCCGGCTTGGCCTTGAACATCATTTCTTCGCCTGTGAAGGGATTGGTGCCCTTGCGGGCCTTGGTGGCGGGCTTGCGTACGGTCTTGATCTTCATCAGGCCGGGTACGGTGCAGGTGCCGGCGCCGCCCTTCTTGATATGACCGTTGATAATGTTGCTGAGGGAGTCGAATACTGCGGAGACATCCTTTTTCGCCAGGCCGGTATCATCGGCAATGGCACCCATCATCGCGGACTTCGTCATTGCTTCCTTGACCGTGCTGATGCGCTTGGCCGGAGCTGCGGCCTTCTTTGCTGCTACCTTCTTCTTCGTCGCCTTTTTCTTGGCTGCCATGGGGTGGAGCCCTCCTTACAGTCGTCCAGTGGTACGGGAAAAGTTCGCAAGTTGAACCGCGAAATACATATATATATGCAGTTTGCCGCTCAGCCCGTCGTTTTATAGCACAATTGCACCATAAGGCAAAGGCTTTTTATGCCTTTTTTTATAGGCTCAAATGCATGTGCGATTCACATCGACGATATCGGTTTCACGGTGTGGTTGCGCACAAACGCGCGGCGTGGATGCGACTCCTCGCGGGAGCCGGACATCAGGTGATCTATGCTCTCCTCGAGAGGTGTCGGACCCCGGTGGCAAGAGCTTGTGACAGAGGCCACGGAACGCCTCGCCTTGTGACGATATAACCAGCGGTTGGCCGCGGGTTTCCGGGCGTGGATTCTTCCCTCCAGGGGCTGATTTGCGCTGCCCATTCCACAGTTAAGAATTGTCGCTCCCCGGCCGATAGCAGGGGTGCGGCGAAAATCCGTGTGGGGCCCTTTTGGGGCATGAAAATTCAGATCTGACAAGGATATAGGAAGCAGGCACAAGGGCATGGGAGCGGCGAAGAAGCTAGTCGACAAAAAAGCGCTACGGGACCTGGTGCCCCTGAATGCCCTGTCACCCATGCATGTGGACGAGGTGGCCGCGAAGGCTGTCATCGAGGAAGTCCGTGCCGGCCGGTTCATCTTCCGGCAGGGTGATCGCGATAACCAGTCCATTTACGTGCTGGATGGTGAAGTCAGCATCATCGGCGACGACAACGAGGTGCTGGGCAGCGTCCAAGGCGGAGCCGACAATGCGCGCCACCCCATGGGTCACCAGCAGCCGCGCCAGGTCTCGGCCCGCGCCAAATCCAATGTCATCGTGGCCCGTATCGACTCCAGCCTGCTCGACATCCTGCTGACCTGGGACGAATCTTCGGGTTACGAAGTCAGCGAGATCGACAGCGACGACGAAGACGACTGGATGACCCGAATGCTCCAGTCACCGGCCTTCATGCAGTTGCCGCCGGCCAATATCCAGCAGTTGTTGATGAAAATGGAGTCTCTGCCCGTCACGTCTGGCGAGGTAATTGTCCGCCAGGGTGACGAGGGCGATTATTTCTATGTAATCACCAGTGGGCGCTGTGTGGTAACCCGTAAGGCCACGGCCCAGGGCAAGGAAGTGAAGCTGGCGGAACTCGGTGATGGTGCCAGCTTCGGTGAGGATGCGCTGGTCTCCAACAACAAACGCAACGCCACCATCACCATGCTGACCGATGGCACTCTGATGCGCCTCGCCAAAAAGGACTTCCAGGAGTTGCTGCAGGCACCCCTGGTGCACCAGGTCAGCTACGAACAGGCCGCTACACTCGCCGAAGATGGTGCGATCTGGCTGGATGTGCGCCTGCCTGGAGAGTTCGAAAACGGCGCTATCCCGGGCGCCCGCAACATTCCCTTGTCCGGTCTGCGCGACCCTTCCACCCGGCTGGAGGAAGACGGTCGTTTCATTCTCTGCTGCGATACCGGACGCCGCAGCGCCTCTGGCGCCTTCGTGCTCAGTCAGCGCGGGCTGGATGTCTATGTGCTGGAAGGCGGTTTGCACGCTGTACCCGCCTCGGTACTGGTGCAGGCCGATGGTTCCCCGGCGCATGCTACACCCGCTGCCAGCGCGGAGGTGATCCCGCTGGATACCTCCAGCGAGCCCGCCAGCGCCTCGAACGCGGACGGGGATGCGCGGCTGCAGGAGCTGAAGGCCCGTTACGATCGGGAAATGGAACGCATCAAGGAGTTCCAGGAAACGGCCCGGCAGACCATCCAGTCTGCCCAGCAGGCGCGCAAGGCGGCAGAGGAAAAGGCCAACGGCTTGCAGGCGCAACTGCAAGAGGCACAGGCCGCCCTGGCCCGTGCCGAGGCGGGTGGCGGCGCCGATGACACCCGCATACAGGAGTTGGAGAAACGCCTGGAACAGGCCGGCCTGGCCCAGGAGCAGTTGCGTGGCGAACTGAGCGATGCCCAGGAGACCCAGGCCGAGGCCGAGGCCCGTCTCAAGCAGTATGAACAACAGTTGAGCGAGGCCCGCGAGGCGGGCCGTCAAGAGCTGGTCGAGGCCCAGGCGGAACTGGCGGCCAGCCGTCAACAGATCACCGAGTTGGAACAGGAACAGTCGCAATCCGAAGCCCGGCTGCAGCAAATGCGCAAGGAGCTCGAGGCCGGGCAGGGTGACAGTACCCGGCAGCTGGAGCACTTGTCCGGAGAACTGGAGACCGTACGTGCCGAGCTGGGTCAGGTACGGACGACCCTGGAGGAGGCGGAACAGGCGCGAGCGGATCTGGAGAAGCAGCGCCAGGACGTACAGCGCGAGCGTGACGAACTGCAGGCGCGGTTGGAAACGGCTCGGGAGGAAGTGCGGGGCGAGCTGGGCGAGCACCAGCAGCAGATCGACGGCCTGGAGTCGGAGTTGGTGCAACTACGCCGTAGCCACGAGGAACTGGGTTCCCGCGCCAGTCAGTTGGCGGCCGAGCGGGACGCCTCTCGCGAGCAGCTGGCGGCGTTGCAGCAGGAACAGGCCGTCCTGCAGCAACGGCTGGAGGAGCAGGACAACAGCGCCGGACAGGAACACGAGAGCCTGCGTACTGAACGGGACACTGCCAGGGCCGAAGCCGAACAGGCCCGGGCCCGGGTGGCGGAGCTGGAACAATCCCTGCAGGGTGGCAGCCAGGAGTTGTCCGAGTTGCAAACGCAGGTCGCCCGTTACGAGGAACAGCTTCGGGAGCGGGAGGAAGCCGCGGCCAGCGCGGCACAAGAGGCCGCGGCACGAGAGACGGATGCGTTGGCCAGCCTGCGGGAGGCCCAGGAGCAGCTGCAGGCCTTACAGAAGGAACTGGAGGAACGGGACAATCGGCTCGTGGCGCTGGACACCTCGCTGCAGGAACAGGGTGCCCTGCAGGAAAGCCGACAACAGGAAATGGAAGCGCTGCGGGTGCAGCTGGACGAACGTGGGGCCGAGCTGGATCGGTTGCGCCAGGAGGTGGAGACGGTCAGTGGCCGGGAAGGCGACCTGCAGGCGCAGCTCGAAACCCTGCGCCAGGAGAGCGAGGCTGCCCTGGCGGGTGCGCGCACCCAGGTGGAGAGCGCACAGCAGGCCCTGGGCGAGGAAAAGGAAGCCCTGCAGCAGGAGTTGGAGCGTCTCCGCGCGGACCTGGCCGCCAGCACCCGGGCATTGGAGCAACGCGAGGCGGAACAGCAGGATCTGAATCGCGCCCACCAGGAGACACAAGCGGCCCTGGCCGAGCATGTCACCCTGGAGGCCGGCCTGCGCGAGGAATTGGGCAGTCTGGAAAAATCCCTCGAGGAAGTACGTACTGCGGCGGCGGCAGCCGTGGAGGCACACGCCAGCGAGCTTGCCGGGCGGGAGCAGGCACTCGGGCAACAAATCGCAGCGCTTGAAGAAGAACTGGCCAATCGCGGGGCCGGAGTGGCGGAACTCGAGAGCGGCCAGCAGCAGCTGCAGGCAGAATTGGCGATGGCGCGGGAAGCGCGTCAGGGATTGGAACAGGAACTGGAGGCGGTGCGACAGCAGGACGCCGCTCGCCAGGCGCAACAGGAAGAGGAACTCCAGGCGCGGCAGCAGGAGATCACCCGGCTGGAGAGTGAACTGGCTTCCCTCAAGGGCGGCGAAGCGGACCTGGATGCGGAACGCCAGCGCCTGCAGCAGGAATTGGAAACGGCCCAGTCGGAACTGGCCAAGGCGCGGGAGCAGGAGACAGAGCGTCAGCAGCTGCAGCAGGAGCTGGAGGCCGCGCGTGCCGAGCTGGCCAGCGCACAGGAACAGGAAGGTGCCGGCGCCGCCGAGCGCGAGCAACAGCGCCAGGGTCTGGCGGAACAGGAAGCCCTGGTGGCGAGTGTCCGTGCGGAACTGGTGGAGGCAACGGAAGCTCGCGAGCAGGAGCGTGGGCGTTTGCAGGAACAACTGGATGAAGCACGCCAGTCTCTGGAGAGCGCCCGGGAGGAATTGACCCGCCTGCGGACGGAGCAGGCCGATGCCACCGCCCGTTCAATGCCTTCCCCCGGCCTGGAGTCCCGCATCGCCACCCTCGAGGAACAGCTCGAACAGGCGCAGAGCGAGGCCCAGGAGCTGCGTACCCGGGAACAGGTGATGCGCGAGGAAATCGACAAGCTGCGCGCCGAGGCCGAAGTGGCCCAGGGCCTGGCGGAACTCCATGGCGAAGGAAGCGGTGGAAAGGCCAGCAGTACACTGGAGCAGGAGCTGGCCCAGGCCCGCCAGAATGTACAGATCGCGGTGCGCTTGCGTAGCGAGGCCGAGGAAGGCCGCAACCGGGCGGAGATGGAGCTGCGCCGCCTGCAGGAATCCCTCGCCACCCAGGATGCCGACCAGGCCTTGAGGACATCGGTGGTGGAGGTGCCGTCCCTGGACGAGCCTGAGGAAGCGCCGGAGGCAGCGCCTGCCGCGCCTGTCACCGCGGTTACCCCACCATCACGGGAACCGGTCCCTGAGCCATCCCGTGCCGGGGGCAGGCCCTGGCTGGGCGTGCTGCTGGGTCTGGTAATGGGCCTGGCGGGGGCGGGGGGTGGTTTCTACCTGTTCCAGTCCGGTTCGAATGCGCAGGAAGACGCGCCTGCGCCTACCGAAGGGGAGGCTCCGGTGACCGAGGCCGACCCCGCCGAGACGGTGCAGGCTTCTCCGCCTGCGTCCGTACCGCCGGAGACTCCGGCCAAGGAGCCCGTATCGCCTGCTCCGGCTGCTGTCGTGGAGCCCGAGTGGGAGCCGGTGGCGCGCCGTTTCTCGGACCCGCTGTCCGTTGGTGGACGCGGTCCCCGGATGGTGGAGTTGCGTGCCACGGAATTCCAGATGGGTAGTGGCCCGGGTTCGCCTCATTTCGAGGAGCGGCCACGCCACCGGGTCCAGCTGAAGGCCTTTGCCATCGCCGCGCGGGAAGTCAGTTTTGCGGAATATGATCGCTTTGCCGAGGCCACCGGGCGTCGCAAGCCCGATGACATGGGTTGGGGGCGGGGCGATCGCCCGGTGATGCAGGTCAGCTGGGGGGATGCGCGGGCTTACGCCGAGTGGCTGTCCGCCCAGACCGGCCGCCGCTATCGCCTGCCCACCGAGGCGGAATGGGAATACGCCGCGCGGGGTGGCAAGGATACGCGCTATTGGTGGGGCAAC
>DATHUT010000032.1:0-10076 GCA_035462005.1 Gammaproteobacteria bacterium
GCGCGCTGATACCCGTCGTCCTCAATGAAAGCCAGGAATTCGCCATTACTGACGGGATGGCGGGCGATGGCGAAAGGGTTCAGGGTCACATGCTGCTGTGGCAGCTCGTTGTCGAAGGCATCGGGGGCTGTGCCGCCGATACGGTAGTGGCCGCCGGGAACCTCCTGCACGTCCTGGCGTGGCGAGCAGGCTTGCAATACCTCGCGTACAACATGGCCCGCTGGATGGGCGAGGGCACGCTGGGTGAGTGCCATGAGCATGGTTTCATAGTGCTGGCTGTGATGCTGGATCAGGAAGCGGGGCAGGTATTCGTCGCGCAATAATTCATGGTTGGCCCAATGTTGCCCATCGCCATTCAGCCAGTCGCGGTTGAACGCCTGTAGGCTGCGCGACCAGTCGAGCAGATCCGCCGGGGACGGAATTCGTTCACCTCGCTCCGGCTTGGGGGTCAGGGGTGGAACATAGAGTTCCCGCAGTGGCCGGGTGATGCTGTCATCGCCGCGTACCACTTCGTGCAGCCAGTAGCACTCCACGTAGGTGCAATGGCCCAGGTGCCAACCCAGCGCGCTGAGATCGGGATGGAACTGGCGCCGGTAGCTGTCTTCGTCCAGGTCCTCGATCAGTGTATGCAGCAGCTCCTGCACCCGTTCCAGTTCGCGTATGGTCTCGGGTGATATCACAGGGCGATCAGCTCCGGTGGCTCGTGGCGGTCGATGATCAGCAGCTGATGTTCGGGTACCGGCTGCCAGTAGTCCGATGAGGTAAGGCGTTCGGAGGCGATCAGCTGGCCATCGGGAAAGCTGTCATCATCCGTGGTGTAGTAGAGAGACGGACAGTCATGGTTCAGGGCATGGCGAAGCGCGTAGAGCCGCTCGCCGTCACTGATCACGAAATTCAGCAGGGCCTCGTTATCTTCCAGCCAGAAGGTCAAGCGGGAGCAAAGCTTCAATAGTGCATGTTCGATGGTCAGCTCCGGATCCTGGCGCAGCAGTTGGCGTAACAGAGCGAACAGGTATTCCGAATCCGTGTTGCCCTGGATGTCGGCGTGGAGTTCCGGCATCAGTTCGCGGTCGATGCGCAAGCGTGTATCGGCATGAAAATTCCCGACATACCCATTGTGAGTGAACAACAGTTCCCGGTCGAAGAAGGGCTGGGTGTTGCCCAGGCCGAGGGGATTTCCGGCAGTGGCGCTGCGGACCATGGCAAGGTACAGGCCGTATTCCAGGCTGCGGCCCAGGGCATTCAGGTTCACGTCGTTCCAGATGGGCAATATATTGCGGTAGGTCGCCGGTTGGCCATCGGCGGCATACCAGCCGAGGCCGAATCCATCCGCGTTCATCTTCGCGTAGCGTAATTCCTGCGGCGCCCAGGCCTGGACCACCAGGCTGTGGGGCGGATCGAGCAGGAAGCGCTGGAGGGGGATCGGCGTACCGATATAGGCGGCAAGACGGCACATGATGAGCTATATATCCTTACTGGCTGCCGGTTTGTGGTGCATGGCCCCGATGGTAGCCTATGGCTCAAGTGGGTCCAAGGCCGGGCTGTGTTTTCACCGGGCCCTGGGATGTTTTACCCCCGGGAAGGGGAAAGGAGACCACGATGATACAGGATCGTACACAAGCCCATGCCCGCCTGTCCTGCCGGACCGTGCGCCCGGCCCGGATCCTGCCTGGCCTGGTGGAGGATGTGCAACAGGGCCTGCTGGAACCCCCGCGTTCGCTGTCGCCGAAATATTTCTATGATGAGCGTGGCTCGCAACTGTTCGATGCCATCTGCGACACTCCCGAATACTACGTGACCCGCACCGAAGATGCCCTGCTGCTGGATTGCGCCGCCGATCTCATCGAGGGCCTGCGCCCGGCGCATATCATCGAATTCGGCAGTGGCGCCTCCCGCAAGACGCGGCACCTGTTTGACCAATGTGCCACGGCAGGATACGCGGCCGTCTACTGGCCCTTCGATGTCTGTGAGGAAATGCTCCTGCACAGTGGTCGGCACCTGCTGCACCGCTACGACTGGCTGCAGGTCAATGCCCTGGTGGGGGATTATCTGGCGGGCCTGCGCCACCTGCCCCGCCCCGGTGGGCAGTGCCTGTACCTGTTTCTGGGTGGAACCATTGGCAATTTCATGCCCGGAGAGGCACTGGCCTTCCTGCGCGAGGTACGGGCGGGCATGGGTCCCGGTGACCGCCTGTTGTTGGGCGCGGATCGCGTCAAGGCCCCGGAGATTCTGCACGCCGCCTACAATGACCAGGCCGGCATCACCGCCGAGTTCAACCTCAATCTGTTGCAGGTGCTCAATCGCGAGCTGGAGGCCGATTTCGATCCCGATGCCTTCCGGCACGAGGCCGTCTATAATCTTGCTGCCAGACGCATCGAGATGTACTTGGTGTCGCGCCGGAATCAGACCGTTACCTTGGCGCGGCTGGACAAGGTGCTGAAGCTGGAGTCGGGCGAACGCATCCTTACCGAGATCAGCCGCAAGTTCACCCCCGACAGTCTTACGGAGCTGCTGACGGCGGCGGGCTTTGCGGTGGAGCGCCATTTCCAGCCGGACAATGGCTTTTTCTCATTGATGCTGGCGGCGCCCGCCGAGTAACCGGCCTGCAACAGTTGGCAGAGCCAGGCCCGCACTGTCATCAAACCGTAATATTCATCCGCTTTAATGGCGCAATTGTAATACTATCGTGCGCCATGGAAAACCGACGTATCCTGATTATTGAAGACGAGCCCGCCATTCGCGAAATGGTCAGCTTTGCCATGGAACGTGCCGGTTTTGACTGTATCCAGGCCAATGACGCCGAGGAAGGGCAGGCCTGTATTGCCGAGCGGGTGCCCGATCTCATCCTGTTGGACTGGATGCTGCCGGGCATTAGCGGAGTGGACCTGGCGCGGCGACTCAAGCGCGAAGAGTTGACCCGTAACATTCCCATCATCATGCTTACCGCCAAGGGCGAAGAGGCCGACCGTATCCGTGGCCTGGACGTGGGCGCCGATGATTATGTGGTCAAGCCCTTTTCCCCTCGGGAATTGGTGGCGCGCATCCATGCCGTGCTGCGTCGCGTCGCACCGGAGACCCCAGAGCCGGTGCTGGAGGTGGAGGGCCTGGTACTGGATTCCGTCGGCCACTGGGTCAGTGCCAAAGAGCAGCGCCTGGAGATGGGGCCGACGGAATTCCGCCTGCTGCACTTCTTCATGACCCATCCCGACCGCGTGTACAGCCGAGAGCAGCTGCTGGACCGGGTCTGGGGCCGGAACGTCTACGTGGAGGAGCGTACCGTGGACGTGCACATTCGGCGCCTGCGCAAGGCCATCGAGGCCCACGGTCATGATAAACTCATCCAGACGGTGCGAGGCGCCGGGTATCGTTTTTCCACGCGAGGATAGCCGTGTCCAACCCCTGGTTACGGGAATTGTGGCGGGTGCTGGTCATGTTCGCCGCACTCCTGGTGCTGGGG
Organism: Gammaproteobacteria bacterium; assembly: GCA_035462005.1. Taxonomy (GTDB): domain Bacteria; phylum Pseudomonadota; class Gammaproteobacteria; order DSM-19610; family DSM-19610; genus JAIVHA01. The sequence continues at coordinate 3,458 of DATHUT010000032.1, forward strand.
CTGCTGTTCAGCGCCGTGGCCTGGTTCCTGCTGCTCGGCCTGTTGATCTACCTCGGCTGGCATCTCTACAACCTCTACCTGCTGCAGCGCTGGCTGGTAGTGGGCAAACGCTTTCATCCGCCGGAATCCCATGGCGTATGGGACGATGTGTTCGAGCGCATCTACCGGCTGCAAAAACGCAACCGCAAGCGCAAGCGTAACCTGGGGCGCATGCTCAAACGCTTCCAGACCGCGACCGCAGCCCTGCCCGATGCCACGATCGTGCTGGGCCCGAACCGGGACATCGAATGGTGGAATGCCTCGGCCCGGGACATTCTCGAGCTGCGCTCTCCTCGTGATATTGGCCAGCGCATCGACAACCTGCTTCGTCACCCCCGCTTCATCGAATACCTGTATAAAGGGGATTTTTCCCAGTCGGTCGTCATTCCCTCGCCCAGCGACTACAACATCAGCCTGGCGGTCAGTGTTGTGCCCTACGGCGAGAACCGACAGCTGGTGGTGGCGCGCGATATCACCCGGCTGGAGCGCCTGGAACAGGCGCGCCGTGATTTCGTTGCCAATGTCTCCCACGAGCTGCGCTCACCCCTGACGGTGATTTCCGGGTATCTGGAATCCTTGCTGGAAGAGCAGGGGCAGGACCCGGTATGGGGAAAATCCCTGCGTTCCATGAGTAACCAGACGGACCGCATGCGCGATATCGTCGATGATCTGCTGTTGCTGTCTCGCCTCGAAACAGGACGGCAACACGATGATCCCGAGACCGTGGATGTGCCGGGCATGCTGGCACAGATCATGGAGGAAGCGGCTCGTATCAGCGGGGAGGAGGGACACCGCTTCAAACGGGAAGTGGATACGAATCTGGGCCTGCGCGGTAATGAACTTGAATTACGCAGTGCCTTCTCCAACCTGGTGTTCAACGCGGTACGTTATACACCGTCTGGCGCGACGATCAGCGTGCGTTGGAAGGAGACGGAAGCAGGTCCCTGTTTCGAGGTGGAGGATGCTGGTATCGGTATCGCGGCGCATCATATTCCACGGCTCACCGAGCGCTTTTATCGCGTCGATGCCGGGCGATCCCGTCGTAGCGGCGGTACGGGGCTGGGTCTGGCAATCGTGAAACACGTACTACTGCGTCACGATGCCAGCCTTGCCATCGAAAGCACACCGGGAAAGGGTAGTACCTTCCGCTGCCAGTTTTCAGGCGAACGCAAGCTCGCCTTGCCGGAAGAGAAGGATATCAAGCAGCATTGAGCATGTAGCGCAGGGCGTCGAACTCGTGATGACCCACGTGTTGCAGCATCAGCCCCACACCCTCTTCACGGGAGTGCACCACGTAGGCGGGCAGGCGGTGCACCCTTTCCCGGTCACCGTGGCGGGTGATGAAGGACACTTCCAGGCGTGCCTGTTGCGGAATCTCCGTGCCATCTGTTTCCACGTACATGCCTTCCAGACTAATATTGCAGGTCTTGCCCTTGATGCTGCCGAGGGGAGGGTAGAACAGGCTAACCTCCATGGCGATCGGCTTGCGCGGACTCCAGCGGTGTTCAACGGGCATGGTCATACCCCCCTTATGGTCAAAAAGTTGTTCAATTGTTCGGTGCGAAACAGTAAAGCAATCTCCGTGCCAGTTATCTCCGAAAGTTGACCCGGGTAGCCGCAATCCTCATGCGCTGCTAGAGTGCCACCCGGTGCGGCGTTCCCGTATGACAGTGTAGTAACTCTTGCCAGTGAATGAAATTACTCCATCAGAAGATACCCTGGCGGCCGCGGATCTCGGCTCCAACAGCTTTCACCTGATCGTGGCCGGTCTGCGGCAGGGGCAGTTGCAAGTGCTCGATCGTCTCCGCGAGCCGGTACGACTGGCGGCTGGACTGGACAAGAATCAGTGTCTGCATCCCGAGGCTCGGGCACGCGCACTGGCTTGCCTGGAACGCTTTGGTCAACGCCTGCGTCACCTGCCCGCACGCAATGTGCGTGTGGTGGGCACCAATGCCTTGCGCCAGGCGCAAGGCACGGAGGGCTTTCTGCGCGACGCGGAGGCCGCCATCGGTCATCCCATTGAAATCATCTCTGGCGTGGAGGAGGCGCGGCTCATCTACCTGGGCGTGTCCCACAGTCTTCCCGATGCCGGTGGCCGGCGCCTGGTGGTGGATATCGGTGGCGGCAGCACGGAACTCATCATCGGTGAGGGCTTCGAGGCCCTTTATCCGGAAAGCCTGTATATGGGTTGCGTGAGTTTCAGCGAACGCTATTTTCCCGACGGCCAGCTTGGCAAGGATGGCTGGCGCGGTGCCGAGATTGCCGCCGGCCTGGAATTGCGACCGGTGCAGGATCGCTTTCGGCGCCTGGGCTGGGAATCCGTGGCCGGTGCCTCCGGTACTATCCGTGCTATTCGTGAGGTGTTGCAAACCAATCAGTGGTCTGAACAGGGCATCAGTCGCGACGGGCTGCAAAAGTTGCGCAAGGCCTTGCAGCAGGTGGAACATGTGGATGCCCTGAACCTGCCCGGCCTGGCGGAAGAGCGCAAGCCGGTACTTGCCGGCGGCGTGGTCATACTCTGGACCCTGTTCGATACCCTCGGTATCGAACAGATGCGGGTTTCCGATGGTGCCCTGCGCGAAGGCCTGCTCTATGATGCCATCGGCCGTATCCAGCAAGTGGATGTACGTGAACGTACGGTTAATTCCCTGGTGGAGCGCTACCACGTGGACACGGCCCATGCCTCCCAGGTCGAACAGACCGCGTTGCGGCTGTTCGATCAGGTACGCAAGGATTGGAAGCTGGAGGATGACGAATATCCCGCCATGCTGCGCTGGGCGGCGCGCCTGCATGAAATCGGCCTGGTCATCGCCCACAGCGGCTACCAGAAACATGGCGCCTACTTGCTGGCCAATTCCGACCTGCCGGGCTTTTCGCGTCGGGAGCAAAATCTGTTGGCGATGCTGGTGCTCGGCCACCGGCGCAAATTTCCTGTTTCCGGCTTCGATTCCCACGGCAAGGCTGCGCAGCGGCTTTGTGTACTGCTGCGGCTGGCGATCCTGTTGCATCGCAGCCGGGGACCGGAGGAGCCACCGGCCATCGCACTGCGGCCCGGTGGCACGAATCTGGAACTGGTATTTCCTGAAGCCTGGTTGGCGCAGCATCCCATGACCGAGGCGGACCTGGCGCGGGAAGTGGAGTTCCTCAAGGCAGCCAAGTGGAAGCTGCAGGTGACCTGAGCGGATTACTCCGCCAGTTTTTCCAGTAGCGTGGCCTGCGCCGAGCGTGTCTTCTGATTGCTCGCCGGCTTGAGACGCTTGTATTCCCCAGTGCTTTGCAGGATCCAGGCTTGGTTGTTGTCGCTGAGATAAAGGTCCAGTGCTTCCTTGCGCATGCGTTCCCGCAGTCGCTCTTCCTTGATGGGGAAGCATGTCTCCACGCGACGGAAGAAATTCCGGTCCATCCAGTCGGCGCTGGAGCAGAAGATTTCGTAGTCGCCATCGTTGTGGAAATAGAAAACCCGGGTATGCTCCAGGAAGCGGCCGATGATGGAGCGAACGCGGATGTTCTCCGACACCCCGGCGATACCAGGGCGCAGGCAGCAGATGCCGCGGATGATGAGGTCGATTTTCACCCCGGCCTGTGATGCCTTGTACAGGGCCTGGATGGCTTGTGGCTCCAGCATCGCGTTCGCCTTGAGGATGATGCGTCCCTCCTTGCCGGCGCGGGCGAGCTCGGCCTCGCGTTCGATCTTGCGCAGCATTTCCTTGTGCAGGGTGAAGGGTGACTGCAGTAGTTTCTTGAGCGGTTTGACCTTGCCCAGACTGGTGAGCTGCTGGAAGATGGCGCGTACATCCTCGCCGATGATCTTGTCACCGGTGAGCAGGCCATAGTCGGTATAGAGCCGTGCGGTGCGGGCATGGTAGTTGCCGGTGCTCAGGTGCACGTAGTGGCGCAGGCGCCGGCCTTCGCGGCGCGTCACCAGCAGCATCTTGGCATGGGTCTTGTACCCCACCACCCCGTATACCACATGGGCGCCGGCTTCCTGCAGGCGGGTGGCGAGGCGGATATTGGCCTCCTCGTCGAAACGTGCACGCAGCTCGATCACCACGGTGACTTCCTTGCCTGCCAGGGCCGCCGCCACCAGGGCATCGACGATGGCGGATTCCGGGCCGGTGCGATACAGGGTTTGCTTGATGGTCAGCACCTGTGGGTCCGTTGCCGCCTGGCGGATGAAATCGATGACCGGGGCGAAGGACTCAAAAGGATGATGTAGCAGCAGGTCGCCGTTGCGTATTACCGTGAACAGGTCCTTCTCGGTCTTGAGGCGGCGGGGTATACCGGGGGTGAAAGGCGGGTAGGACAGGTCCGGGCGTTCCACCAGGTCCGCCACCTGCAGCAGGCGGTTGAGATTCACCGGGCCATTCACCTGGTAGAGGTCTTCGGGGCCGAGTTTGAACTGGTTGAGCAGGTACTGGGCCATCTCGGATGTGCAATTGTCCGCCACCTCCAGCCGCACTGCCTCCCCGTAGCGCCGCGACAGCAGTTCGCCTTCCAGGGCGCGCAACAGGTCGTCCACCTCTTCCTCGTCCACGAACAGGTCGCTGTTGCGGGTGACCCGGAACTGGTAGCATCCGGTGGCGCTCATGCCCGGGAACAGGTCCTGCACATGGGCATGGATGATGGAGGACAGGAACACAAAATCCTGCTGGTTATTGCGGGAGTGTTCCGCGGGCAGACGGATGATGCGCGGCAGGGCGCGGGGTGCCTGCACCACGGCCATTGCGCTGTTGCGGCCGAAGGCATCCTTGCCCTCCAGCGACACGATGAAATTGAGACTCTTGTTCAGGGTGCGCGGGAAGGGATGGGAGGGGTCCAGGCCCAGGGGGCTGAGCAGGGGCAGCAGTTCCTGGGTGAAGTAGCGACGGACCCAGGCGTCCTGGCTGGCGTTCCAGTCGGTACGGCGAAGGAAACGGATATTTTCCTTTTCGAGGGCAGGCAGCAGTACTTCATTGAGGATACGATACTGGTTGTCTACCAGAGTGTGGGCGCTGGTGGCGATCTGCTGCAGTAATTCGGCGGGGCGCAGGTTGTCGGCGCCTGCCTGGACGGACCCGGAGGCCGCCAGTTGCTTGAGGCCGGAGACCCGGACCTCGAAGAATTCATCCAGGTTGGTACTGGAGATACAGAGGAACTTGAGTCGTTCCAGTAGCGGTGTTTCCGGGTCATTGGCCTGATCCAGGACCCGGCGGTTGAATTCCAGCAGGCTCAGTTCGCGGTTGATGTACAGCTCGGGTTGGGTCAGGTCCGGGGTGTTCATGACGGTTCCATCGCTCGGGTATACCGGGCTATTATGCACGAAACAGGGATGGAAAAGTCCCTGTAACAAATCTGTAATCTTCGCTGTTTATGCTTATGCAGGTTTCCCGCGTCAGCAGGACGGGCGGGGGCCAGTCGAGGCCGCCAAGGGCGGACTGCCAACGGCAAGAGTGAAAAGATCATGACCAACATGAATATCGGCCACCATATCTCTCAGCAGTACAACGAGGAATTGGAAGAGATTCGCAACCGCGTCCTCTCCATGGGTGGCGAGGTGGAACAACAGCTGGCCAATGCGGTGACAGCGCTGGTGCAGGGTAACGATGAATTGGCCGAGTTGGTGGTCAGCAGCGACTACAAAGTCAATGCCATGGAAGTGGCCATCGACGAGGAGTGCAGTCGCATTCTCGCCCGTCGCCAGCCTGCCGCCAGCGACCTGCGCCTGATCGTGGCCGTCATCAAGACCATTACCGACCTGGAGCGCATCGGTGACGAGGCCGAGCGTATCGGTCGCATGGCCCTGCACCTGAGTGGCAAGACCGCCAGCGAGAAGCACTATACCCAGATCGAGCACCTCGGTAACCATGTCCGCACCCTGCTTCATGACTCCCTGGACGCCTTCGCGCGCATGGACACCGAACAAGCCGTACGGGTATGGCAGGAAGACCGAAAGGTGGACCAGGAGTACGAGGCCATCATGCGCCAGCTCATCACCTTCATGATGGAGGATCCACGCGCCATTCCCCAGGTGCTGGACGTGATGTGGTCTGCCCGTGCCCTGGAGCGTATCGGCGACCGCGCCAGCAATATCTGCGAATACGTCATATATCTGGTGAAGGGCAAGGATGTACGTCACACCAGCCTGGAAAAAACGGAAGCGGAGCCAGGCGCGTCTGACAGCTGAATACCAGCTTCCCGCGCCAATGAAAAAAGGCCCTGGCGGGCCTTTTTTCATTGGCCTTTCTGAAGTGCTCCGACCGCAGCCCCCTCCCGCCGGCATCTGCTATGATTGGACCATTATCACCGCTGGTTTATGAACATGCCGCTGTCCCGTCGTCTGCTTTTTCTCCTCCTCCTGTTACCCGGTATTGGTCTGTGTGCCCCGGAACAGGCGGAATCCGTATCCAGCCTGCGGGAGTGTGCAGCCCTGGAGGAGTCCATGTCGCGCCTTGCATGCTATGACGCCCTGGTTGCCGAACAGGAGGCTATTGAAGTCAAGGAGGATCAACAGCTGGCGGAAACTGCCGCGCCAGATGAAGATGCGCCTTCGGCCGTCGAGCTGCGCATGAAACAAAGTCGGGTGATTCGTCATAACTGGTTC
>DATHUT010000033.1:0-1591 GCA_035462005.1 Gammaproteobacteria bacterium
CGATGGCACGGTTGGCGCGCTGGGACCAGCAAGGGGAGGGGGAGTCGGTGGACGAGCTGCGCAAGGCGCTGACCCGGATCATGGAGGATCACTGTGGCGTGTTTCGCAACGAGGATGTAATGCGCGAGGGCCAGCAGAAACTGGTGGCTCTGCAGGAGCGTCTGCAACAAGCGCGCATCAAGGATCACAGCCAGGTGTTCAATACCGCGCGCATCGAGGCCCTGGAACTGGAGAATCTCATGGATATCGCCCTGGCCACGGTGAGTTCCGCCCTGGCGCGCCAGGAAAGTCGTGGCGCCCATTCCCGCATCGACTACCCGGAACGGGATGATACCCACTGGCTGAGGCACAGCCTGTACTACAAGGAGGACATGCGCATGGACTACAAACCGGTGCGCATCAAGCCCATGACCGTGGATTCCTTCCCACCCAAGGCCCGTACCTATTGAGCGGCAGAGGCGGCAATATGCGATTCTCACTTTACCGGTATGACCCCGACCGGGATGCCAAGCCCTACATGCAGGATTTCGATCTGCCCGAGGAGCAACTCGAGCCGGGCATGATGTTGCTCGATGCCTTGCTGTTGCTCAAGGCCCAGGACGAGACCCTGAGCTTTCGCCGTTCCTGCCAGGAAGGGGTGTGCGGCTCCGACGGCATGAACATCAACGGACGCAACGGCCTGGCCTGCATCACGCCGCTGCATGAGCTGAAGCAGCCCATCGAACTGCGTCCGCTGCCGGGTATGCCGGTAATCCGCGACCTGGTGGTGGACCTGGAGCCCTTCTATCGCCAGTACCGGGCGGTGAAACCCTACCTCATCAACGAGGACCCGGTGCCCGAGGTGGAGCGACGCCAGTCCCCGGGGGATCGCGACAAACTCGATGGCCTGTACGAATGCATTCTGTGTGCCTGCTGTTCCACTTCCTGTCCCTCCTTCTGGTGGAATCCCGACAAATTCCTCGGGCCGGCCGCCCTGCTGCAGTCCTGGCGTTTCCTGGCCGATTCCCGCGACCAGGCCACGGAGGAACGGTTGGACAGCCTACAGGATCCCTTCCGCTTGTTTCGCTGCCATACCATCATGAACTGTGTCGAGGTCTGCCCCAAGGGACTCAACCCCACCAAGGCCATCGGCAATATCCGCCAGCTCATGGTGAAACGATCACTGTGAACGATGACGAGTACAACCGGCTGTATTGGCAGTGCCGGCGCGGCATGCGTGAGCTGGACCTGTTGCTGCAGGGCTTCTTGCGCCAGCAGCGAGACTGGCTCGATACCGACCGGCAGGCCTGTTTCGAAACCCTGCTGGATTACCCCGACGCCGTGCTTCTGGAATGGCTGATGGGGCGGCAGATCCCCAGCGACAAGGAGGTCGCGCAACTTGTCCGGAACATACGCAACACCTCTGCGGCTTGAATTCCGCATGCCCGGCTGGTGGCTGCTGAGCCTCGGCCTGCTGCAAGTGGTGACCCTGCTGTTGATCCTGTGGCTGCCCCTGGCCTGGCCCTGGCGGGTACTGCTGCTGGCCCCATGGCTGCTGGCCGGAATCCACAACCTGCGTCTGCATACCTCCCGGCGCCTGATACGGGCGGTA
>DATHUT010000034.1:0-5311 GCA_035462005.1 Gammaproteobacteria bacterium
AATGCGTCCCTGCAGTTGTCGAAGGATGGCAGCCTGACGGCTGGCAAGGCGCAGCCGGTCGACGCCGAACCGGCGCGCCAGGATCAGCTCTATCCCAGCCTGGGCTTGAGCGCCACCGGACTGCTGGCGGCCTGGGAGGATCGTCGCCACGGCCATACCCGTATCGTCACCGCCTTTCGTCCCCATGAAGGGAAATTCACGCCGCCGCGTGAACTCAACGATCAGCCCGAGGATCCGCGCTCGGTGGCGTTCGGCGCCGGCTATGGCGTGACCCGCGTGGCGCTGGCGACGCGCGACGAGCAGGTGGTGGCCGTGTGGATGGACAAGCGCGATTATCGTTCCGGTTACGATGTGTATGCCGCCTTCAGTGCCGACGGTGGTGAGACCTTCGGCGCCAACGAAGCCGTGCAGGACCTGTTCGGCGCCAACATTCCCCAATGGCGCCCGGCCGTGGCCTTGTCGCCGCAGGGCACCGCGCTGGTGGTGTGGGACGATACCCGCGACGACAGCCCCGACCTGTGGATGTCCTGGCGCGAGGCGGGTGACTGGAGCGAGGACCTGGCCGTACCCCCGGGGTACGGCCCCGAGGCCCACACCGCACCGGCCATCGCCTTCGATCCCGAGGGGGACCTGCACCTGCTCTGGACCAGCCGTGACGCGGCAGGGGTCAGCCGCTTGTGGTATGTGCAGGCGCAGGAAACCCCCTAGGGCCAGGCTGACACCGGGACTTTTTTAGGTCGGACTTCAGCCCGACAGGGCGTATTTGCTACGGAGGTGTTGTTTGTCACGGCGCTACAAGCTGGTCATCACGGTCATCCTGCTGGCATTGTTGCTCGCCGCACTGATTGTCTGGCTGCAACGCCCCAAGCCGATCCCCGTCTCCCTGGTGACGGTCGAGCGCGGCAGCGTGGAACGTACCGTTGCGAACACCCGCGCCGGTACCCTCATGGCCTGCCGTCGCGCGCGCCTGTCGCCTTCCACCGGCGGCCAGATCGCGCGCCTGCCGGTACGCGAGGGCGATCGGGTGGAGGTAGACCAGTTGTTGTTCGAGATATGGAACGATGACCTGCAAGCCCAGGTGACGCTGGCCGGCAGTGAACAGCGTTCCAGCGAGGCGCGCGCCAGCGAGGCCTGCATCACCGCCGAGGTGGCACAGCGGGAGGCACGGCGCCTGATTCGTCTGCGTGAGCAGAACTTGGTCTCCGAGGAGGTGGCCGACCAGGCCGAGGGACAGGCCCGCGCCCGCGCCGCCGGTTGCACGGCGGCACGCGCCAATGTGGAGGTGGCCGCGGCGCGCCTGCAGGTGGCCGAGGCCGCCCTGGCGCGCACCCGCCTCATGGCGCCCTTCGCCGGCACCGTCGCCGAGGTCAACGGTGAGCTGGGTGAGTTCGTCACGCCTTCACCCGTAGGGATTCCCACGCCACCGGCCATCGACCTGATCGACACCAGTTGCCTGTATGTTCTGGCACCCATCGACGAAGTGGACGCGCCGGAGATTCGCGCCACCATGCCGGCGCGCATCCTGCTCGATGCCTTCGGCAAGGAGCACTTCGAGGGTGCCGTGCGACGCGTTGCACCCTATGTGCTGGATCGCGAACAACAGGCGCGCACCGTGGACGTGGAAGTGGATTTCCTCGACACCGGTGATGAGCGCAACATGCTGCCTGGCTACAGCGCGGACATCGAGGTCATCCTGGAACGGCGCGACGATACCCTGCGCATCCCCAGTGAAACCCTGCTCGAAGGCATGCGCGTGTATGTGTACGATCCCGACAGCCGCACAATCCAATCGGTACAACTCGAGATCGGCCTCAGCAACTGGCAATACACCGAGGTGTTGTCGGGCCTGCGCGAAGGCCAGCAGGTCGTGCGTTCCCTGGGGCGCGAAGGCCTGGCGGACGGTGCGCGGGTACAAGTGGAAGCACAGCCGGACGGCGTGTCGGCACGATGATCCGCCTGGAGGGTATACACCGGGATTTCCAGGTGGGCGACCAGACGGTGCATGCACTCGATGATGTGGCCCTGACCATCGAACAGGGCGAGTACCTGTCGGTCATGGGCCCGTCCGGCTCCGGCAAGTCCACCCTGCTCAATATCATCGGCCTGCTGGACCGGCCCAGTGCCGGGGCCTATTTTCTCAACGACAAGAACGTCACCGAGCTGAGTGAGGAAGAGCAGGCGCAGGTGCGCAACCGCAACATCGGTTTCGTGTTCCAGGCCTTTCACCTGATCCCGCGCCTGACGGCGGCGGAGAACATCGAGCTGCCCCTGTTGCTGGCTGGCCTGCCGCCGGCGGAACGCCGGACGCGCGTCGAGGCCGCGCTGGAGACCCTGAAACTGCAGGATCGCGCCCACCACAAGCCGGAACAACTCTCCGGCGGTCAGCGCCAGCGAGTCGCCATTGCCCGCGCCACCATCACCGAGCCCTCGGTGCTGCTGGCCGATGAACCCACCGGCAACCTGGACCAGAAATCCGGCCAGGAGGTGGTGGCCAGCCTGGAGACGCTGCATGAAAAAGGTATCACCCTCATCGTGGTGACCCACGATCCGGCACTGGGTGATCGTGCCGTGCGCCATATCAAAATGGTCGATGGCCGTATCGACCGTGATCAGCAGCCGGCGCGGGATCATGCGCACGACTGATGTCATCGGGTACGGCTGGCGGGCCCTGATCGGCTACCGCAGCCGTACCCTGCTCATGCTGCTGGCCATGGGCATCGGGGTGGCCGCGGTATTGATGCTCACAGCACTGGGGGAGGGCGCGCGCCAGTATGTGCGCGGTGAGTTCTCCTCACTGGGCACCAACCTGGTCATCGTCATCCCCGGGCGCAGCGAGACCGCCGGCGCAGGACCCGCGACCATGGTGGGGGTCACGCCGCGCGACCTCACCCTGGACGATGCTCGCGCCCTTACCCGTCACCCGCGCATCGACCGCATCGCGCCCCTCAACGTGGGCGCTGCGGAGATTTCCTGGGAAGGTCGCAAGCGCGAGGTGGGTGTGTGGGGTTCCAGCCATGACCTGCTCAGCTTGCGTCACTGGTCCCTGGCGCAGGGCCGTTTCCTGCCCGATGGAGAATGGGAGCGCGGCACGCCGGTGGCGGTCATCGGCAGCAAGGTGCGCGATGAACTGTTCGGACCCCGTTCCGCCGTCGGCGAACAGGTGCGCATTGGTGACCGGCGCTTCCGGGTCATCGGCGTGCTGGCCTCCGAGGGCCGTTCCATCGGCCTGGACGTGGACGAGGTGGTGATCATCCCCGTGGCCTCGGCCCAGGCCCTGTTCAATGCGCCTTCCCTGTTTCGGATCCTCATCGAGGTGCGTGGCCGGGATGCCATTCCCGCCGTCATCGACTTCGTGCGCAGCACCATCCGGCAGCGTCACCAGGGCGAGGAGGACGTCACCGTCATCACCCAGGATGCGGTGCTGGCGACCTTCGACCGGGTGCTGGGCGCACTCACCTATGCGGTGGGTGGCATCGCCGCCATCAGCCTGGCGGTCGCCGGCATCCTGATCATGAACGTGATGCTGGTGGCCGTAACCCAGCGTACCGCGGAGATCGGCCTGCTCAAGGCGCTGGGTGCCTCGGCGCGCCAGATCCTGGCGTTGATCCTGGTGGAGGCCCTGTTGCTGTCCTTGCTCGGTGGCCTCATCGGTATCGCCGTGGGCCAGTTGGGCAGTTGGGGACTGCGCACCGCGTTTCCGGCCATCGCCGCCTGGCCGCCGGACTGGGCGATGTTCGGATCGCTGGCGGTGGCCCTCATCAGCGGCCTGCTGTTCAGCCTATTGCCGGCGCGCCGCGCCGCGCGTCTCGACCCCGTGCTGGCGCTGGCGAGGCGCTAACAAGATGTTCGGGATGGCAATGCGAGCGAATGTAGGAGCGGGCTCTGCCCGCGAAGGGATTTTGCCATCCCGCGGGATTCATTCGCGGGCAGAGTCCGCTACTCCGGGGCGCGATGGGTTCGCGAACGGGGGTTTCCATGCTCGCCCGTGATTTCCTCCGTCTTACCGGCACCGCGCTGCTCGCTCACAAGCTGCGCAGTTTCCTCACCCTGCTCGGCATCGCCGTGGGCATTGCCGCCGTGGTGCTGCTCACCTCCATCGGCGAGGGTATCCATCGTTTCGTGCTGGCGGAGTTCACCCAGTTCGGTACAAATATCGTCGCCATCAACCCGGGCAAGACCACCACCCATGGCATGTCCATGGGGGTGTTCGGCACCGTGCGGCCGCTGACCATCGACGATGCCGAGGCGCTGCGACGCCTGCCCCAGGCCCTGGCCGTGGTGTCTGTGGTGCAGGGTAATGCGGAGGTAAGCGGCAACAACCGCGTGCGGCGCACCACTGTCTATGCGGTTGGCCATGAATTTCCCCAGGCCTTCAACATGCCGGTGCGCAGCGGGCGTTTCCTGCCCGATGACGACCCGGTGGCGCCGCGCGCCTTCGCGGTGCTGGGCGACAAGGTGCGCAGCGAATTGTTCGGCACTGCCAACCCCCTCGGCCAGCGTATCCGCATCGGGGGCGATCGCTACCGGGTGATCGGCACCATGGCCTCCAAGGGGCAGGTGCTGGGCTTCGATCTGGATGATTCGGGGTATATCCCCGCGGCGCGTGGCCTGGAGCTGTTCAATCGTGACAGCCTGATGGAAATCGACGTGCTCTATGCGGAGGAGACCGCCGTGGACCAGGTGGTGACGGCCATCGAGCGGGTACTGATCGCCCGCCATGGCCGCGAGGACTTCACCATCACCACCCAGCAGCAAATGCTGGACGTGCTGGGCTCCATCCTCAATGTGCTCACCATTGCCGTGGGCGCCATCGGTGGCATCTCCCTGCTGGTGGGCGGCATCGGCATCGTCACCATCATGACCATCAGCGTGCGCGAGCGCACCGCCGAGATTGGCCTGCTCAACGCCCTGGGGGCGAAGCGGGGCCAGGTGCTGGGCCTGTTCCTGGGAGAGGCCGTGGTGCTGTCCGCCCTTGGCGGCCTGGCCGGCCTGGTGCTGGGCATCGGCCTGGGTCAGGTGCTGGCCCTGGCGCTGCCGGCCCTGCCGGTGCATACCCCCTGGCTGTTCGTGGTGCTCGCCGAGGTGGTCGCCATCCTCATCGGCCTGGTGGCCGGCGTCGTCCCGGCGATGCACGCCGCCCGCCTCGACCCGGTGGAGGCGCTGCGGGCGGAGTGATGCGCTGTTCCGACTTGCCTGCCAGCCTCAACGGCACCCTGTAGGAGCGTCCTGTGGCCGCGAACCGTTTGAGGTTCCCGCTGGCCGTTCGCGGGCGAAGCCCGCTCCTACGGGTGCGTATAAAGGGGTCGGCGTA
>DATHUT010000035.1:0-4684 GCA_035462005.1 Gammaproteobacteria bacterium
GCTCATTTCCTCCACCTACCAGGAGGCGATCCAGCAGCAGAACCTGCGTCCCGCCGGTGACCCCCGCATCGAGCCACCGCAGTCCGAAGGCGGCGAGACCCTGCAATACGTGGCCACCTTCGAAGTCTATCCCGAATTCGAACCCGCCGCGGTCTCCGCCATCAAGGTGACCCGGCCCAAGGCCGAGGTAACCGATGCCGACGTGGATGGCATGCTGGAAAAACTGCGCAAGCAACGCGTCAGCTGGGAGCCCAAGGAAGACGCCGCCGCCCTTGGCGACCGGGTGATCATCGATTTCGAGGGCACCATCGACGGTGAGTCCTTTTCCGGCAACAAGGCGTCCAACCTGCCCCTGGAACTGGGCAGCAAGACCATGATCGATACCTTCGAAGAGCAGCTGGTAGGCGCCAAGGCCGGTGAGGAACGCAGCATCGAGGTCAAATTCCCCGCCGACTACAGCTTTGCCGACGTGGCCGGAAAGCCTGCCCGGTTCAAGGTCAAGGTCAGCCAGGTACAGACCGCACGCCTGCCCGAACTGGACGACAGCTTCGCCGACTCCTTCGGCATCAGCGGGGGTGGCCTGGAAGGCCTGCGTGCCGAGGTGCGCCGCAATATGGAGCGCGAGCTGAGCCAGACCATCAAGAACAAGGTCAAGCGCCAGGTATTCGATGCCCTGATGGAGCAGAATGCCATCGATGTGCCCAAGGCCCTGGTGTCCAGCGAGGTTGATGCCCTGGCGCGCCAGGCCGAGCAGCAGGGTCTGCAGTCCGGTGGCCGCGAGGCCTTCGAGAACGAAGCCAGCCGCCGGGTGGCCCTGGGGCTGATCATCGGTGAAATTATTCGCCGTAACCAGCTCCAGGTAGACCCGGAGCGCGTACGGGCCGAAGTGGAAAATCTTTCCGCCTCCTATGAAAAGCCCGAGGAAGTGGTGCAATACTATTACAGCAACCGCGATGCCCTGGCCGGCGTGCAATCCTACGTGATGGAGGATATCGTCACGGATTGGGTGCTGGACCAGGCACAGGTGACGGAGGAATCCGCCACCTTCGACAGTGTCATGCAGTCGGGTGGGTAAGGGCGATACTGGTCAGCAACGGGACATTCCTGGTTCCGGCCTGGCTCCGGTACGATAGACGGTAAGGATGGCGACATAATGAGCAATCGGTTTGGAAACGGTGGTGCAATGGATACCCAGGCCTTGAACCTGGTGCCGATGGTGATCGAGCAGACCTCGCGCGGCGAGCGTGCCTATGACATCTACTCGCGCCTGCTCAAGGAGCGGGTGATCTTTGTGGTGGGCCCGGTCGAGGACTACATGGCCAACGTGGTGGTGGCACAGCTGCTGTTCCTGGAGTCGGAAAACCCGGACAAGGACATTCACCTCTACATCAATTCCCCGGGCGGCGTGGTAACGGCCGGCCTGGCCATCTATGACACCATGCAGTTCATCAAGGCCGATGTCAGCACCATGTGCATCGGACAGGCTGCCAGCATGGGTGCCTTGCTGCTGGCCGGTGGTGCGGCGGGAAAACGCTATTGCCTCCCTCACTCCCGCATGATGATCCACCAGCCTCTGGGCGGTTTCCAGGGCCAGGCCAGTGATATCGATATCCACGCGAAGGAAATCCTCCTGGTGCGCGAACGGCTGAACAAGATCTTGTCCCACCATACGGGCCAGGATCTGGACGTCATTGCCCGGGATACGGATCGGGACAACTTCCTGGGTGCCGAGCAGGCGGTGAAATACGGCCTGATCGACGAGGTGCTGGTCTCCCGCAAGGATGCCGAAAACGAGGCTTGACGTAATCTCCGGCTTCCGTGGCGGACCTTGCGGTGGGTCAAAAAATTGAGTAAAACGAAAACCTTAGATAGTTGCCGGGATTCCTTGTCAAGGGGGTCCCGGCGTAGTTGAATAGGGCATCGGACCCGCGTAAAGCTGGCGGGCATCGGGCCGCTATAGAAAGCAGGGCGGCACCTTGCGGATTGCCGTAGGCCTGTGGCAGGAATGCCGAATCATTATTCAGAGGGGTTTTTATGAGCAACGAACGCAAGGGCGAGGACGGCAAACTTCTATACTGCTCATTCTGCGGAAAGAGTCAGCATGAAGTGCGCAAGCTCATTGCCGGCCCGTCCGTGTTCGTCTGCGACGAATGTGTCGAGCTGTGCAACGACATTATCCGTGAAGAGATGCAGGAAAAATCGGCCGCAGTGGGCAACAAGCTGCCGACCCCCCGGGAAATCAATGCCGTCCTGGACGAATACGTCATCGGCCAGGTGAATGCCAAGAAGGTGTTGTCGGTAGCGGTGTACAACCACTACAAGCGTCTTGACGCCAGCACGCGGAAGGACGAGGTCGAACTCTCCAAGAGCAACATCCTGCTGATCGGTCCCACCGGCTCCGGCAAGACCCTGCTGGCCGAGACCCTGGCCCGCCTGCTCAACGTGCCCTTCACCATTGCCGACGCCACGACCCTGACCGAAGCCGGTTATGTGGGCGAGGACGTCGAGAATATCATCCAGAAGCTGCTGCAGAAGTGTGAATACGATGTGGAGAAGGCCCAGACGGGCATTGTCTACATCGATGAAATCGACAAGATTTCACGCAAGTCCGACAATCCCTCCATCACCCGGGACGTGTCCGGTGAAGGGGTGCAGCAGGCACTGCTCAAGCTGATCGAGGGCACGGTGGCCTCGGTGCCACCCCAGGGCGGTCGCAAACATCCGCAGCAGGAATTCCTGCAGGTGGATACCTCCAATATCCTGTTTATCTGTGGCGGGGCCTTTGCCGGCCTGGACAAGGTGATCCGCAGCCGTTCGGAAACCGGCGGCATCGGTTTCTCCGCCAAGGTCAAGCCCAAGGATGACAAGCGCAACGTCGGTGAGATCCTCTACGAGGTCGAGCCCGAGGATTTGATCAAATACGGCCTGATCCCCGAGTTTGTCGGCCGCCTGCCCGTGGTGGCCACACTGGAGGAACTGGATGAAGACGCCCTGGTGCAGATTCTTACTGAGCCCAAGAATGCCTTGACCAAGCAGTACGGAAAACTGTTCGACATGGAAGGGGCCGAGATCGAATTCCGCGAGGATGCCCTGCGTGCTATTGCTCGCAAGGCCATGGAACGCAAGACCGGGGCACGTGGCCTGCGCACCATCATGGAACATGTGTTGCTGGATACCATGTACGAACTGCCTTCCATGGAGAATGCCCACAAGGTGGTAGTGGACGAGAGCGCCATCCTGGGTGAGTCCAAGCCGTACATCGTGTACGAAAGTACCGAACAGGCCGCTGCCTCCGAGTGAGCCAACGCGCCAGACTCGACGGGCCCTGCGGGGCCCGTCGCTGTTTCCGCTACAGAAAAATACAGCAATTGCAAAGTCATGCGCCAGCACCCCGGGGAAATACGCAAGCCGGGGCTGGCTGGCGCAGATCTTGCCTGTAATCTCTAGACAACGGTTTTTTGACCTTGAACACGGGGCATTGGCCCCCATATACATCCACAGGGTTGTGGTAAGTCACTGGCGGTTTTCTGCTAGAGTGAACTTGCTGCCCCTTTCAAGGCCAAACCCCTACGCAACGAATTCGCAACGAGGTATCCCCGATGGAGCGTGAGGACGAAATGAATGAAATGACCGATGGCACCGAGAACGTGGTGCCCGTGCTGCCCTTGCGCGATGTGGTGGTCTACCCGCACATGGTTATCCCCCTGTTTGTGGGTCGCGAAAAATCCATCCAGGCCTTGGACTCGGCCATGGCGGATGACAAGAAAATCCTGTTGGTGGCGCAGAAAAGCGCCGAGGTAGACGATCCCCAGGTGGATGACATCCATCGCATCGGTACCCTGTCCACCATCCTGCAGCTGCTGAAGCTTCCCGATGGCACCGTCAAGGTGCTGGTGGAGGGGGCTGAGCGTGCCCGGATCACCGGCTTCGAACTGACGGATGACTTTTTCTCCGCCCATATCGAAGCACTGGGTACCGGTACAGGCGTTGACGATCGTGAAGTCGATGTGCTGATGCGTTCCCTGCTGACCCTGTTTGATCAGTATGTGAAGCTCAACAAGAAGGTGCCGCCGGAAATCCTGACATCCCTTTCGGGGATCGAAGAGCCGGGCCGCCTGGCGGATACCATTGCCGCCCACATGTCCCTGAAGCTCGAGGAAAAGCAGCGCATTCTCGAAATCGAGAATGTGCGTGAGCGCCTGGAGCACCTGATGGGCATGATCGAGGGCGAGATCGATGTCCTGCAGATCGAGAAGCGTATTCGCGGCCGCGTAAAGCAGCAGATGGAGAAGAGCCAGCGTGAGTATTATCTGAATGAGCAGATGAAGGCCATTCAGAAAGAGTTGGGTGAAATGGAGGACGTACCCAACGAAGTCGAGGAATTGCAGGAAAAGATCGAAAAGGCCGGCATGAGCAAGGAGGCCAAGACCAAGGCCATGTCCGAGCTCAACAAGCTGAAGTTCATGTCTCCCATGTCGGCGGAAGCCACGGTGGTGCGCAACTACATCGACTGGCTGGTGAGCGTACCCTGGAAAAAGCGCACCAAGATCCTGCACGACCTGACCCGTGCTGAAGCGGTGCTGGAAGAAGATCATTATGGCCTGGAGAAGGTCAAGGAGCGCATCCTGGGATACCTGGCGGTGCAGCAGCGGGTGAAGAAGCTCAAGGGCCCGATCCTGTGCCT
>DATHUT010000036.1:0-5728 GCA_035462005.1 Gammaproteobacteria bacterium
GAACGCGGTGTCCCGCCCTGGGAACGGGAACGTCTGCCCCTGCTGTATCTCGGTGAGGAACTGGTGGCCGTGGCCGACCTGTGGGTGGCGGCGGGCCACCAGGCCGGTCCCGGCGAGCCGGGCTGGAAAATCCACTGGTGCCTCCCGTAGGTGCGACCGGTGGCCGCGAACGCCACGAATGTCACCATGCCCCGTAGGAGCGGCCTCTGGGCGCTTTGCGCGCGAGGTGGGAAGCCTCCGGGAACCTTATCACCCGCGAGGTAAAAAACCTGTCCTTACGCCCGCATATGACCACAATGGCGATTGTCCGGGACGTCCCGTTCTGGTAGCCTTTAGTCCCGTCTCGCGATGCCCTGCATCGCTCCCGTTTCGAGCCTTCACCGGCTCCGCGTTATCCGGATTTTCATGACCCGATACATCTTTGTCACCGGCGGTGTGGTGTCCTCTTTGGGCAAGGGCATCGCCGCCGCCTCCCTGGGTGCGTTGCTGGAAGCGCGCGGCCTCAAGGTCACACTCATGAAGCTGGATCCCTACATCAATGTGGATCCCGGCACCATGAGCCCCTTCCAGCATGGAGAGGTGTTCGTCACCCACGACGGGGCCGAGACGGACCCGGACCTGGGGCACTACGAGCGCTTCATCCGCACCACCATGTCCAAGGCCAACAACTTCACCACCGGCCAGATCTACGAGAATGTCATTCGCAAGGAACGCCGCGGCGAATATCTGGGCGGTACGGTGCAGGTGATCCCGCACATCACCGATGAGATCAAGCGCTGCATTCTGGAGGGTTCCAAGGGTGCCGACGTGGCCATGGTGGAGATCGGCGGCACCGTCGGCGACATCGAGTCGCTGCCCTTCCTCGAGGCCATTCGCCAGATGGGCGTGGAACTGGGCCATGACCGGGTGCTGTACATGCACCTGACCCTGCTGCCCTATATCTCCACCTCGGGTGAGATCAAGACCAAGCCCACCCAGCATTCGGTCAAGGAACTGCGCTCCATCGGGATCCAACCGGACATCCTGCTGTGCCGCGCCGATCGCGAACTGCCCGATGACGAACGGCGCAAGATCGCGCTGTTCACCAACGTCGAGTCACGCGCCGTGTTCTCCGCCGTGGACGTGGACAGCATCTACAAGATCCCCGGCCTCTATCATCGCCAGCACCTCGATGACATCGTGGTGGACAAGCTGCACCTGGACCTGCCGCCCGCCGATCTTTCCGAGTGGGACAAGGTGGTCCGCGACATGGAAAACCCGGAAGCGGAAGTGACCGTGGCCATGGTAGGCAAGTACGTTAACCTCACAGAATCCTACAAGTCCTTGTCGGAAGCCCTTATTCATGCAGGAATTCATACCCGTACCAAGGTGCGCATCCGCTACATCGACTCGGAGCAGATCGAGGAGCAGGGTGTAGGCGTTCTCGCGGACGTCGATGCTATCCTGGTGCCCGGCGGTTTCGGCGAACGCGGCGTGGAAGGCAAGGTTAAAGCGGTGCGTCATGCCCGGGAACACAAGGTGCCCTACCTGGGTATCTGCCTGGGCATGCAGGTGGCGGTCATCGAGTATGCCCGCGACGTGGCCGGCCTGGCCGGCGCCCACAGCACCGAATTCAAGCGCGATACCCCGCACCCGGTCATCGGTCTGATCACCGAATGGCGCACCGGCGACGGCCGGGTGGAGCGGCGCAACGAACAGTCCGACCTGGGCGGCAGCATGCGCCTGGGTGGCCAGGAATGCCGCCTGGCGGAAGGCAGCCTGGCGCGCCAGCTCTATGGCAAGGAAGTGATCGTGGAGCGCCACCGCCACCGTTACGAGTTCAACAACCAGTACCGGGAGCGCCTGCTGCAGGCTGGCCTGGTCATTTCCGGCACCTCCATCGACGATTCCCTGGTGGAGATGGTGGAGCTGCGTGACCACCCCTGGTTCGTGGCTTGCCAGTTCCACCCGGAGTTCACTTCCACGCCGCGGGACGGCCATCCGCTGTTCTCCGGTTTTATCCGCGCCGCACGCGCCTACCATGAGGATGGACAAGCCGCCGCACCCCAGCTGGCGGGTGCCGACGCCTGAGCGCTTTTCCGTCAAGGATTGAATGATGAAACTCTGTGGTTTTGATGCGGGCCTCGATGCCCCCTTTTTCCTGATTGCCGGACCCTGTGTCATCGAGTCCGAGGCGCTGGCCCTGGAAACCGCCGGACAGTTAAAGGAAATTGCCGATACTCTTTCTATCCCATTTATTTACAAGTCATCTTTCGATAAAGCCAATCGTTCCTCGGCAGCCAGCTTCCGCGGCCCCGGCCTGGAGGAAGGACTGCGTATCCTGGAAAAGGTCAAGCAGCAGATCGGTGTACCGGTGCTCACCGATGTGCACGAGGACACCCCCTTGGACGAGGTCGCCGCCGTGGTGGACGTGCTGCAGACCCCGGCCTTCCTGTGCCGCCAGACCAACTTCATCCAGAACGTGGCCCGCGCCGGCAAGCCGGTGAATATCAAGAAGGGCCAGTTCCTGGCACCCTGGGACATGGCCAACGTGGTAGACAAGGCGCGCGCCACCGGCAACGAGCAGATCATGGTCTGCGAGCGCGGCGTGTCCTTCGGCTACAATAACCTGGTTTCCGACATGCGCGCCCTGGCGGTGATGCGCAACACCGGCTGCCCGGTGGTGTTCGATGCCACCCACTCGGTGCAGTTGCCCGGCGGGCAGGGCAGTCGCTCCGGCGGTCAGCGGGAATTCGTGCCGGTGCTGGCGCGCGCCGCCGTGGCCGCCGGCATCTCCGGCCTGTTCATGGAAACCCACCCGAATCCGGAGCAGGCCCTGAGTGACGGTCCCAATGCCTGGCCCCTGCCGCGCATGAAGGAACTGCTGGAAACCCTGAAGGTGATCGACCTGGCCGTGAAGGATCGGCCCTTTGCCGAAGCGGACCTGCTGGGCGGATAAACGCTGCCGGCCCACTCTTCGGCCGCGAACGATGTGGCGTGCGGTGGGTTCCCTGTAGGAGCGGGCTTTGCCCGCGAACCGGTCCTGGCCATTCGCGGGCAGGGCCCGCTCCTACAGGATACACTGCGGATTATCCGGTGAAATCAGCTAGATTTAGATGTAAGAATAGTCAATAACCATCTGTAACTGGAGTTAAAATGTCACTGATCGTCGATGTTCGAGGACGGGAGATCCTGGATTCCCGTGGCAACCCCACGGTGGAAGCCGATGTAATCCTGCAGTCCGGCGCGATGGGCCGCGCGGCGGTACCCTCCGGTGCCTCCACCGGCACCCGCGAGGCGGTGGAGCTGCGCGATGGCGATAAGGGCCGGTATCTCGGCAAGGGCGTCAGCAAGGCCGTGAACTTCGTCAATACCGAACTTCGTGAGGCGCTGGTGGGGCAAAATGTCCTGGAACAGGTGAAGATCGACCAGATCATGGGCGACCTGGACGGCACCCCCAACAAATCGCGCCTGGGCGCCAACGCCATCCTGGCGGTGTCCCTGGCGGTGGCCCAGGCCGCGGCGCGCAAGGCCGAAGTCCCGCTCTACAAGCTGCTGGGCGGCCGCGGGCCCTTCCAGATGCCAGTACCCATGATGAACATCATCAATGGCGGCGCCCATGCCAACAACAGTGTCGACCTGCAGGAATTCATGATCCTGCCCGTGGGCGCCCCCAATTTCCGTGAGGCGGTGCGCTACGGTGCCGAGGTGTTCCATGCCCTCAAGGGCGTGCTGCATGGCCGCGGCCTCAACACCGCCGTGGGTGACGAGGGCGGCTTCGCCCCCGACCTGTCCTCCAACGAGGCAGCCATCGAGGTCATCCTGGAGGCCATCGACAAGGCTGGCTATCGGGCGGGTGAGGACATCTTCCTGGGGCTCGATGCCGCCAGTTCCGAGTTCTACAAGGAAGGCCGCTACCATCTGGAATCCGAGGGTCGTGAGTTCAGCGCCGCCGAGTTTACTGACTACCTGGCCGACTGGTGCGATCGCTATCCTATCCTGTCCATCGAGGACGGCATGGCCGAGAACGATTGGGAGGGCTGGAAACTACTGACGGAAAAACTCGGCAATCGCGTGCAGCTGGTGGGCGACGACCTGTTCGTTACCAACACCTCGATCTTCCGCGAAGGCATCGACCAGGGCATCGCCAATTCCATCCTCATCAAGCCCAACCAGATCGGCACCCTGTCGGAAACCCTGGATGCCATCCTCATGGCCCGCGACAACGGTTATTCTGCCGTGGTCTCCCACCGCTCTGGTGAAACCGAGGACGTGGTGATCGCCGACATTGCCGTAGGCACCAGCGCCAGCCAGATCAAGACCGGCTCCCTGTCCCGCTCCGATCGTGTGGCCAAATACAATCGCCTGATGCGCATCGAGGACCAGCTCAAGGACAAGGCCGAGTACGCCGGTCGCGCGGCCTTCAAGTCGTTGGCCTGAGACGTGCACCCTGTATGGATAACGGTCGGGTAACGAACGATGCGTTATCTGTTCCTGGCGCTGCTGGTGCTGCTGTTGTTCCTGCAATTCCGCCTCTGGGTGGGCGAAGGCAGCTTCGCCGGGGTCTGGCGCCTGAACCAGGATGTGGCGGAACAAAAGCTCGAAAACACCCGCCTGCGCGAGCGCAACGAGGCCCTGGATGCGGAGGTGAAGGACCTCAAGCAGGGCCTGGACGCCATCGAAGAACGCGCCCGCGAGGAACTGGGGATGATCAAGGAAGACGAGATCTTCTACCAGATCATCGAGGAAGAGGCCAAGCCTTCACATTGATGGCAAGTGATTCGTTCCGAACCACCCAGACGCCAAGGGCGCCAGGAAAACCCTGTTAAACCGCCAAGACGCCAAGGCGCCAAGGCGCCAAGAACATCAATAAAATTCCTTATTTTTTTATTGTGATGTTGTTTTTCTTGGCGTCTTGGCGGTTACAAAATATTTCTTGGCGTACTTGGCACCTTGGCGGTTCAAATCATGATCATCAAATCCACATCATGAACTTCTGGGCCCTGATCCCCGCCGCCGGCGTCGGCCGCCGCATGGGCACCGACATTCCCAAGCAGTACCTGACCCTCGGTGGCAGGACCGTCCTCGAACACACCCTCGATGCTCTGGCGCGGCATCCTGACATCAGCGGCCTGGTGCTGGTTCTCGGTGCCGATGATCCACATGCCGCCACGCAGCCTGAACGGGTGCAGGGCAAGCCCCTGCTGCTCGCGACGGGAGGTGCGGAACGTAGTGATTCCGTATCGAACGGCCTGGAACGGCTGGTCGGGCAGGCTGATGACCAGGACTGGGTGCTGGTTCATGACGCCGCGCGGCCCTGCCTGCGCCAGCAGGACCTCGACCGGCTCATTGAGGCCCTGCGCGATCATCCCGTGGGCGGTCTGCTGGGCGTGCCGGTGCGCGACACCATGAAGCGCGTCGATGCCGACGATAATGTGCGTGAGACCGTGGACCGCGAGGGTCTGTGGCATGCGCTGACGCCGCAGATGTTCCGGTTCGGGGCGTTGCGCGAGGTGCTGCGCACGGCACAGGCACGCGGCCTGCCGGTCACCGATGATGCCTCCGCCATGGAACTGGCCGGCCATGCACCACTGCTGGTGGAAGGCCACGGCGACAACCTCAAGATCACCCGCCCGGAAGACCTCGCCCTGGCGGAATTTTATTTGCGCCAACAGGAGCGGCTATGAGAATCGGTCAGGGCTTCGATGCCCATGGTTTCCAGGATGGCGGACAGCTGGTGCTGGGTGGC
>DATHUT010000037.1:0-18283 GCA_035462005.1 Gammaproteobacteria bacterium
TGAGATTCCATCCCGCCCTGTCATCGGCCTTTCCCGATCAGGTTACATGGTGCGAGCGGTTATACACGTTGAACTTGCCTGTCGGCGCGTACAAGCCCTTCACGCGAGCCTTTTCCTCCAGCGTCTTGGCGTCGAAGATGATGATCTCGCCATTGGGCTTGAGGCTGTCGCTGCGGTTCCATACCGAGGCCCAGACTTCGGTGCCGTCGTGGTTGAACTCGAAGTGAGTCGCCACGTAGCCTTCCGTCGTGGTCAGCTGGATGGTCTTGACCACTTCCCGGGTCTTCTTGTCGATGACCTTGACCGACTGCTGGACCTCAGGCTCGGGATGCAGGGTCTGGTCGGCCCAGATGTAATCGCTCTTCGGATGGGTACGGATGAAGAGTCCGGGGCCCTCGGTTTCCACCTCGTAGCAGATCTTCCAGGCCTGGTCTTTGTGGCCGGCCGGGTCGTTACCCCAGACCGTCACCTTGCCTACGCCCAGGGGGGGGGTGCCACCTACCGGCCCGCAGGGGGGGTCGTTCCAGTTGGCGCCCGGGCCCGGATGCGGCCGCACATCGGTATCGATAATGGCCTCCAACTTGCGGGTCTGGGAGTCGATCACCACCATCTGGTCGGAGGCATTGGCCGCGATCTGGAAGTACCGGCCGGTCGGGTCGAAGAAGCCGTCATGCAGGTACTTGGAGTTGTCGATCATGTCGATGCGCAGGTTTTCCAGGTCGGAATAGTCCACCTGCCAAGTCTGTCCCAGTTCCTTGATGTTGACCAGCCAGGAACTGGCGTGTGGTGTGTCATAGATGGCCGCGACACGGGCCTCGTTGACGTATTCGCCATCCACGTTCACGCCGCGAGCGGATACCACCTTCAGCGGTTCCATGGTGGAGGCGTCGAGGATGACGAAGTGGGGCGGCCAGTAGCCACCACCGATGACGTACTTGCCATCACCGGACACGGCCACGTCGCGGGCGTCGTAGGCGACCTGGGTCTCGGCCACCAGCATCTTTTCCGGCGTCTGCCAGAGGTCGATCTTGGTCATCTTGCCGTCACGGCCCATGGTGTACCAGAAACGGCCGATTTCTTCGGGCTTGGGATGCTTGACCGCCTTGTTGTTTTCCACGGCCTTCATGACGTGTACCGCGTAGCCGGTGGGGATGCGGGCGACCAACTCCTTCTTGTCGCCGTCGATCACCGCCACGGAGCCGTTGTCACGTTCGATGGACAGGAAGAAGTTCTTCCAGTTGCGGCCGTGCATGGGCTTGGTGGGATAATCCTTCAGCTCCACGTGACGCTTGGTGCTGTCCTTCATTTGCTGCAGGGACAGCTCCGGCGGAATCGGCGGCTCCATCTGGATGTAGGTTGCCAGCATGGAAATCTGCTCGGGCGAGTACATCATGTCGAAGTTGTTCATGCCGCCCTCGGTGCCGTAGGCGATGATGCGTTCGAGGCGCTGCTGGCCCAGCTTGCGGGTCTCTTCCGGCATCAGGCTCTTGCCCGTGGCGCCTTTGCGCAGCACACCATGGCAGCCGGCACACTGCTGGAAATAGAGCAGCTTGGTCTTTTCAAATTGCTCGGGCGTCAGTGTGGGTTCTTCACCCATGGCCTGACTGGAGAAGATCGCAGTGCCGCCGAGCAGCAATGCGGTGAGTACGGAGGCATGAACCTTACTTAGCCTGGGTGTTGTTGACATAGCCTGGTCCTCTGTGGCGTGTGAAAAAGCTTCTGGCTTCTGTGGCTTTGTACGTTTCGTGGAGCCGAGCATCCTTGATGTTAGTCAATTGATGGGGTATTTGTACGAAGAAGCACTAAAAAAACCACAAAATTAAGGAGATACTGTTATTTATGCTAAATTAATAATATTAACGATGTATAAAATATACAGGTTTGCCGTCATGCCGGCTGCCCGGCGGCTATTTGGGATTGGATGTGTGTAGATCATGCCCTTACCCTATCGTGACCCGGGCCCACATGATTTCATCGGATGCCGGTCGCCATAATTGATCAGGATCAAGTCATTGCCTGGCGGCAAGACCCATAATTCCGAACCAGTCGTAAGGATTATCTTGCATAACAAGCATGCGCCGGAATGACTCACTGGCAGCGATAGTGCACCAGGCGTCTTCCCCCCTACAAGTCCGCTATCTGGAGATACGATATGGGCATGAACAAGCAATGGAGTATGTTCGGGCTGGCACTGTTGTTGCTGGTGATTATCACCATCATCCTGCTTGGTTTCATGGTCGATGTTTTCAATCCGGTATCCTGGGGATTGATTGTGCTGCTGGCCCTGATTCCCTACATTCACCGGCGCATCGTGTCCCGCCGCTTCGTGGAATGGCGCGATGAATACAGCGTCGGTATCGAGTCCATCGACAATGACCACAAGCGCCTGCTGAGCCTGATCAACCAGCTCCAGACCGCGACCCATTACCAGACCGGGCAGCAGTTCGAGCAAGAGGCCCTGGATGCCCTGGTGGACTATACCAAGTACCATTTCAAGCGTGAGGAAGACCTCATGGAAACCCACGGCTACCCGGATTTCGAGCCGCACAAGGCGCAGCACCGGGAGATGATTGGGCAGGTTCACGACATGCTCGAGGATTACCGGCACAACCCCCAGGAAGGACTCGAGGAGACCGTGCAGTTCCTGAAGAAATGGCTGATCAATCATATCAATGGTACGGATCAGGCTTACAGCGAGTTCCTGCGTGCCAAGGGGGTGCGCTAGCGCCCGGGCAATTTTTGACCTATATCAAGGCGTGTGGGGAGCCCGACGCCTACAACTGAGGTCGAATCCGGGCAGGACAGGAATGGATCGCTCCGGGTCCACACCGAACCGGCAGGGGGTTGCGTGAATCACAAGCAGGCATGCGTGTATCTGGTAGGGGCAGGTCCCGGGGACCCGGACCTGCTGACCGTGAAGGCGCAGCGCCTGCTGCGACAGGCTGACGTGGTGGTCTATGATCGCCTGATTTCCCCGGCCATCCTCGACCTCATCCCGCCCGGCACCAGCCGCATCTATGTGGGCAAGGCCGCGGGCCAGCATTCCATGCCCCAGGAAGACATCAACGAGTTGCTGCTGAACCTGGCCCGCAAGGGACACCAGGTGGTACGCCTTAAGGGCGGGGATCCCTTCGTGTTCGGGCGGGGCAGTGAAGAAGCGCGCCACCTGGCACGCCACGGTACCCGCTTCGAAGTGGTGCCCGGCATTACCTCCGCCGCGGCCTGCAGTGCCTACGCGGGTATCCCCTTGAGCCACCGGGGTCTGGCACGCAGTGTGCGCTTCGTCACCGGCCACTGTCGTGCCGACCAACCCCTGGAGCTGGACTGGCAAGGGATGGCGGACTCCCAGACCACCCTGGTGATCTACATGGGGCTCGCCAACCTGGTGCAGATTCAACAGGGCCTGCTCAATGCCGGCATGGCGCAGGATACCCCGGCCGCCTTCGTGGAAAACGGTACCACGCCGCAGCAGCGCCGTATCCTCACGACCCTGGGCGAGCTGCAGCGGGACCAGGAACGTCATGATGTGCAGGCGCCGGCCCTGATCATCATCGGCAAGGTAGTGGATTTTGCGCATGAGCTGGACTGGTTCATGCCGGCGGACGCCGAGAAGGAACAGGTCCATGACGCGCAGCAAGTGGGTTAGCCTGGCCATGATCCCGTTGCTGGCCATGACGCAGGCCAGCCTGGCCGGCCCGAGCGGGGCACGCCAGCTGGAGTTGCGCCATTTGCTCATTCAGGATTGTGGCTCCTGCCACGGCATGACCCTCAAGGGCGGTCTGGGCCCGGCCCTGCGCCCCGCCAACCTGGAAGGCAAGCCCGATGAACTGCTGATTAACACCATCCTGCACGGCCGTCCGGGCACGGCCATGCCGCCCTGGCAGGCCCTGCTCAGCGAAGAGGACGCGGTGTGGCTGGTGGAGACATTGCGTGCGGGGGTTAAGCATGAGTAGCGTGGACCTGTTTTTTTCGTCATTCCGGCGCATGCACCGGAATGATGAGCCCCGGAGCGGTCGGGCTGTCAGCGCATGGTTCCTGATACTGGCCTTATGGTTTCTCTCCGGCTGTACGGGATTGCGCGGTACCGGGGATCTCGGCCTGGTAGTGGAACGCGCCACGGGCTCGGTACTGGTGGTGGATACCACGGCACAGCGCCGGCTGGCCCGCATCCCCGGGCTCGGGGACCTGTCCCATGCCAGCGTCGTGTATTCGCGCGACGCCCGTTATGGCTATGTGTTCGGTCGTGATGGCGGGCTGACCAAGGTGGACCTGCTGCGCCAGCGTATCGAGCGGCGCATCATCCAGGGCGGAAACAGCATTGGTGGCGCCATTTCCCAGGATGGCCGCCTGGTCGCGGTATCCAATTACGAACCCGGCGGGGTACGCATCTTCGACGCCTCCACCCTCGAGCTGGTGGCGGACATACCCGCGGAGTACGGTCGCAATGGACAGTATTCCAAGGTGGTCGGCCTCACCGATGCCCCGGGACAGCGCTTCGTGTTCAGCCTGTTCGATGCCGGCGAGATATGGGTCGCCGACATGGCGGATCCGCGCAATCCCGTCGTGCACAAGCACCCCGGTATCGGCCGCCAGCCCTACGATGCCCTGATCTCGCCCGATGGTCGCCATTACATGGCCGGCCTGTTCGGCGAGGATGGCCTCGCCTTGCTGGATCTCTGGCACCCGGATCGCGGCGTGCGCCGCGTGCTGCCCGAGTACGGCAAGGGCGAACAGCGCCTGCCGGTCTACAAGATGCCGCACCTGGAAGGCTGGGCCATGGCGCAGGACTATGCCTTCGTGCCCGGGGTGGGTCAGCATGAGGTACTGGTGATCGACCGCGGCAGCTGGGAACTGGTCAAGCGCATCCCGGTCCATGGCCAGCCGGTATTCGTCATGGCGCGGCCCGACGGCCGGCAGGTATGGGTGAGTTTCGCGCACCCGCGTAACGACCAGGTGCAAGTGATCGACGTGGAAGACCTGGAACTCGTGACCAGTCTCACGCCCGGCAAGGCGGTGCTGCACATGGAGTTCACGCCGCGTGGCGAGCATATCTGGATCTCCGTGCGAGATGACAACCGCCTGAACCTCTATGACACGGACAGCTTCCGCTTGCTGAAGACCCTGCCGGCGGAGAGCCCCAGCGGGATCTTTTTCACCGACCGTGCCCATCGCATCGGTTTATAGGATTTCCCCATGCCGACCACGAACCTGAATGCCTTCGAACGCCGCCTGCTCAACGATTTTCAGCAGGACATGCCCTTGTCTCCCACGCCCTATGCCGACATGGCCGCGCGACTGGGCGTGAGCGAGGCGGAGGTGCTGGAGGCGCTAGCGAGCCTGCGCGAGCAAGGTGTGGTCAGCCGTGTCGGCCCGGTGTTGGCCACCAACCGCGTCGGCGCCAGCACCCTGGCGGCGATGGCGGTGCCGGAGGCGCGCCTCGAGGCCGTGGCGCGCCTGGTGAGCGAGCACCCGGCCGTGAACCACAATTACGAGCGCGAGCACCGCTTCAACCTCTGGTTCGTGGCCACCGCGCCCGGCGAGGCGGAGCTGGCCCAGGTGATCACCGAGCTGGAGCAGGCCACTGGCCTGGACGCCCTGGTACTGCCCATGATCCAGGACTATCACATCGACCTGGGGTTCGAGCTGCAATGGAACTGAATGTGCGCCAGCGTCGGGTGGATACCACGGGAATCGATGCCGATGACCGTCGCCTGCTGGAGCAGATCCAGGAGGGACTGCCGCTGGTGTCGCGGCCCTTCGCGGAGATCGCCGGGCGCTTGGGCATGGCGGAGACCGAGGTGATCGAGCGCATCGAGCGCCTGCGCGGGGAGGGCGTCATCAAGCGCATGGGCGTGGTGGTGCGTCACCGCCCGCTGGGCTACGACGCCAATGCCATGGTGGTGTGGGATGTGCCCGATGGACGGGTGGATGCCCTGGGGCAGTACTTCGCGCGGTTCCCGTTCGTCACCCTCTGTTATCAACGGCCGCGGCGCGGCGCGCGCTGGCCTTATAACCTGTTCTGCATGATCCATGGCAAGGACCGTGATGCGGTGCTGGACAAGATCGTCGAGTTGAGTGAGGCCTGCGGAGTGGGTGAGGTGCGCCACCAGGTCCTGTTCAGCCGTCGTTGTTTCAAGCAGCGTGGCGCCAACTACCGCCGAGGGTCCCCATGATGGATGAGGTCGATCGCACCATCATCAACGCGCTGCAGGAAGGCTTCCCTATCTGTGAGCGGCCCTATGCCGCCGCGGCGGAGCAGCTCGGTCTCACCGAGATAGTACTAATCGAACGCCTCGGGCATCTCCTGAAGGACGGAGTGCTGTCGCGCTTTGGCCCGCTGATCCATGCCGAGCAGCTGGGTGGTGGCCTCACCCTGGCGGCCATGCAGGTGCCGGCCGCTGACCTGGAACGGGTGATCGAACAGGTAAACGCCTTCCCCGAGGTGGCCCACAACTACGAGCGCGACCATGTGCTGAACATCTGGTTCGTGCTGGCCACCGAGCGGCCGGAGCAGATCGCGGCGGTGATCGCGGCCATCGAGTCCCGCACCGGTTTTCCGGTCTACAATTTTCCCAAGGAAGAGGAATATTTCCTCAATCTGAGGCTGGCGGTATGAACGCCGTGATGGACAGCGGCAATCAGGTGCCGGCCCTCGATGCCGTGGACCGGCGCATCCTGATCGCCTGCCAGGGGGGCCTACCGCTGGTGGAGCGCCCCTACCACGCCATGGCGGAGGCCGTGGGCATTGGGGCCGATGCGCTGATGCAGCGCCTGCAGTTGCTGTTGGCACGGGGCGTCATACGGCGCATCGGGGTCGTACCGAACCACTACAGACTGGGTTATCGCGCCAATGGCATGACGGTGTGGGATGTGCCAGACGATAAGGTGTCGAAGCTGGGTGCCCGGGTGGGCGCACTGCCCTTCGTCAGTCATTGCTACCGGCGGCCGCGCCATCTGCCCCTGTGGCCCTATAACCTGTTCGCCATGGTGCATGGTCATGACCGCGCCGAGGTGGCCGGCCAGATCGAGGCCATCCGCGATTGTCTCGGTCCCGACTGCCGCGCCCATGACGTGCTGTTCAGCACGCGCATCCTGAAGAAGACCGGGTTGCGTTTTGATAAAGATCAAGGTGACGTTGTAGACAGATCCGTATAACAGTGCCATGAAACGGATTCCGTGGCATCCCAGTCCGATTGGCGGGACGCCGTGAATACATGCCCCAGGGCACTTTATCGACCGCTACGCGGTCTCACCTTGTCCCTGTAGGCTTGACGGCCGCGTCCATGCGGCCGACACCCGCCAGCAGACATACAGCCTTGCCTGCGCTTGCCTCGGCAGGTGTTCCAAGGCCCGGCTCATCAGGAAGGTGAGGGAGAGCAGAATATGTTCCGCATTACCCAATACCTGCAGGCCCTGGCGGAGAACAAACCGCTCGGCCCCAAGCGCACGCCGCCCGGCCCCGTGGTGATCTGGAACCTGATCCGGCGCTGTAATCTCACCTGCAAGCACTGCTACTCCATTTCCGCTGATCACGATTTCCCTGGCGAGCTGAACACCGACGAGGTCTACGCCGTCATGGACGACCTCAAGGCCTACGGGGTACCGGTGCTGATCCTGTCCGGCGGCGAGCCGCTGCTGCGCCCGGATATCTACGACATTTCGAAGCGCGCCAAGGCCATGGGTTTCTATGTGGGCCTGTCCACCAACGGCACCCTGATCGACGAGGACAATATCGGGCAGATCGCCGAGGTGGGCTACGACTACGTGGGCATCAGCATCGATGGTTTGCGCGACACCCATGACAAGTTCCGGCGCCTGCAGGGTGCCTTCGATGCCTCCATGCACGGCATCCGCCTGTGCCAGCAACATGGCATCAAGGTGGGCCTGCGCTTCACCCTGACCCAGGACAATGCCACGGAACTGCCCGCCATCCTGGATCTCATGGAGGAGATGGACATCGACAAGTTCTACCTGTCCCATCTCAACTATGCCGGGCGCGGCAACCGCAACCGCAAGGACGACGTGGTGCACCAGCTGACCCGCCAGACCATGGACCTGCTGTTCGAACGCTGCTGGGCCGACATCCAGGCGGGCAGGCCGCGTGAGTTCGTCACCGGCAACAACGATGCCGACGGCGTCTACCTGCTGTTCTGGGTGCAGAAGCACTTCCCGGAGCAGGCCGAGGCCATGCGTGCGCGCCTGGCCCAGTGGGGCGGCAACGCCTCCGGCCTGTGGATCGCCAATATCGACAACCTCGGCAACGTGCATCCCGACACCTTCTGGTGGGACTACCACCTGGGCAATGTGCGCGAGCGGCCGTTCTCGGACATCTGGCCCGACACCTCCGATCCGCTCATGGCCGGCTTCAAGCAGCAGCCGCGTCCCGTGAAGGGCCGTTGCGGGGAGTGCAACTATCTGGACATCTGCGGCGGCAACACCCGCGTGCGCGCCTGGTCGCTGACCGGCGATCCCTGGGCGGAAGACCCCGCCTGCTACCTCGATGACACGGAGATCGGCGCCAGCGGTGACCACGAACGCCTGCAGGTCACCCCCTACAAGCGCACCATCCGCATCAAGCAGGCCTGATATGTTGTATTTCGAACCGTCCAGGGTGTCAGGCAGGACAAGCAACAACCTCAAGAGCGCCAAGTACGCCAAGTACGCCAAGATAAATTATTTAAGAGCTTTTCTTGGTGCTCTTGGCGCACTTGGCTTTTCAAGGTTTTTCCGAACAATCTTGGCGTCTCAAGGTTTTTCCAGACAATCTTGGCGTTTCAAGGTTCTTCTCGGCATCCTTGGGCTCGTGGCAGTTCAACCCACCACCGCCGCGCCCGATGTGAAGCAGCTCTACACACAGCATTGCGCCGAATGTCACGGTGCCGAGCGTCTGGGCGGCATGGGGCCGGCGCTGCTGCCGGGGAACCTGGGCCGTCTGAAGATGGAGGAGGCCCGGCAGGTGATTGCCGAGGGGCGGCCGGCCACCCAGATGCCGGGTTTCGCGCAACAGCTCTCACCGGAAGAAATCACCCTGCTGGCGGACCTTGCCTTCACGGCACCGGAGCGGATGCCCGAGTGGCTCCTGGATGACATGCGCGCCAGCCAGCTGGTGCCGCATCCCCATGGCTCACTGCCCGGCCATCCGGTGTTCGAGGCTGACCTGATGAATCTGTTCATCGTGGTGGAGTTGGGTGACAATCATGCCACCCTGCTGGACGGTGACCGTTTCGAGCCGATTCATCGCTTCGCCACCCGTTTTGCCCTGCACGGCGGGCCCAAGTATTCCGCCGACGGCCGCTACGTCTATTTCGCCTCGCGTGACGGCTGGATCAGCAAGTTCGATATCTACAACCTGAAGACAGTCGCGGAGATCCGTGCCGGCATCAATACCCGCAACCTGGCGGTTTCACCCGACGGGCGCTACGTGCTGGTGGGCAACTACCTGCCCCACAGCCTGGTGATTCTGGACGGTCGCAACCTCGATCCCCTGCAGGTGATCCCGGTGCGGGACGGGGAGGGTAACAGCTCGCGGGTCAGTGCCGTCTATACCGCGCCGCCCCGCAACAGTTTCATCGCCGCCCTCAAGGACCTGACCGAGGTCTGGGAGATCCAGTACCCGGAAGCCAAGGATTCCGGCACGCCCGAATTCGGCCTGCGGCGCATCCGCCTTGACGACTACCTGGACGATTTCTTCTTCGACCCGGAATACCGCCACCTGATGGGCGCGGCGCGCAATGCCAGGAACGGCCAGGTGGTGGACCTGGATGCCGGCCGCAAGGTGGATGACCTGGACCTGGACGGCATGCCTCACCTCGGATCCGGCATTACTTTCGAGTACCAGGGCCGCCGTGTGCTGGCCACACCCCATCTGAAAAAGAGCGAGGTGAGTGTCATCGATCTCACGACCTGGAAAACCATCAAGCGCATCGAGACCCTGGGGCCGGGCTTTTTCATGCGTAGCCACGAGAACACCCCCTATGCCTGGGTGGATGTGTTCTTTGGACCCAACAAGGATGCCATGCACGTGATCGACAAGCGCAGCCTGGAGATCGTCAAGACCCTGCGTCCCGAGCCGGGCAGGACCGCGGCACATGTGGAATTCACCCGCGACGGCAGTCATGCCCTGGTGAGCCTGTGGGAAATGGACGGGGCACTGCTGGTGTTCGATGCCACGACCCTCGAAGAGGTCAAGCGCCTGCCCATGCGCAAGCCCTCTGGCAAGTACAACGTCTGGAACAAGACCCGCTATTCGGAAGGAACCAGCCATTGAACCCCGCTGAACCGTACCGTCGCCGCGTGATCTTCGCGGCGGCACCCCACCGCATGATGATGTTCGGTGGCGCCTTGCAGCTGGTACTCACCATGCTGCTGTGGGGCATGGAACTGCTGGGGCGCTACACGGCCTTCAGCGCGCCGGCCTGGCAGGTACCGGGCCTCTGGGGGCATGGGTTTTTCATGCTCTATACCCTGTTTACCTTCTTCATCTTCGGTTTCCTGATGACCACCTACCCGCGCTGGATGGGCGGCCGTGAGATCCCGCGACCTGAGTACGTACGCAGCTTCCTGTGGATGCTGGCGGCGCTACCCGTGTTGTACCTCGGTGTGTTCCTGGATCGACTGCTCATGGCAGTGGGAGTGGCCATGCTGCTGACCGGCTGGCTGCTGGGTCTGCGCGCCCTGCTGCGGGTGTACCGTGAGGCAGCAGCGGCGGACAAACGTTACGAGACCCTGATCAACCTGTACCTGGGCATGGCGGCTCTCGGCATGCTGATCTATGGCATCGGCTTGCTCTCGAACAACCCCATGGCTTATGTGCTGGCCATGCTGGTGGGCCTGTGGGGCTTCCTGGTGCCCCTGTTGTTCACGGTGGCGCATCGCATGCTGCCCTTCTTCAGCGGCAGCGTGCTGGAGTCCTACCAGCGGGTACAGCCCTTCCGGCTGCTGCAGTTGATGGTGGCGGCGGCCTTCCTGCGCCTGCTGCTCTCGGCCCTGGGCGCCGAGGCCTGGCTGTTGCTCGCCGACCTCCCGCTGTTGCTCGGCAGCGCCTGGCTGAGCCTGCGCTGGGGACTGGCGCGCAGTTTCGCGGTGCCGCTGCTGGCGGTGCTGCACATCGCCTTCCTGTGGCTGCCCATCGGCATGGCCTTGTTCGTGGTGCAGGACCTGGCCCGGTTGCTGTCCCTGTCGATACCGCTGGGGCAGGCGCCCCTGCACGCTCTCGGTATCGGCTTCGTCACCGGCATGACCATCGCCATGGCCACGCGGGTGACCCTGGGTCATTCGGGCCGCGAACTGCGGCTGGATGCCTTCACGGCCTGGCTGTACGCCGGCGTGAACCTGGCGGCCCTGTTGCGCATCATGGCGGAACTGCCCGGCCTGGGCATGGTGGCTGGCCTATCCACCAACCTGCTCGCGGCCGGCATCTGGCTGCTGTGCCTGCTGCCCTGGGCGCTGCGCTACGGTGTGATCTACTGGACACCGCGGGTGGACGGGCGGGAGGGATAGGAAGCCTGTCAGTCGGCGGCCAGGCCGCGCAATACCAGGTCATCGTAGTTGACCAGGCCCAGGATCTCCCCGCTGGCATCGATGACCGGTGCGATGGTCAGTCCGAACTGGTGGAACATGCGGGCACAGAATCGCAGTTGCATTTCCGGCTTCACGCCCAGCACGGGCTTGGACATGATCTCGTAGACATTGACCCGATCCGGCGCGCGGTTAGGCGCCATGACCTTCTTGGCGATGTCGGACACCAGTACCAGGCCGTATTCATCATGCTCGTCGCGTTTGTTGATGATCAGTGCATGGGCGTTTTCCTGGTGCATCAGCTTGATGGCATCCGCTACCGTGGTAAGCCCATCGACCAGGCAGTAACCGTGGTGCATGACGTCGCGAACCCGGATATCTTCTTTGCTGCTCATGTTTTTCCCTCCCTTTACAGTTCGTCTGCCATCTGGTGGACCAGGGTCTTGATCTGATGCTGGACGCCGAGGGCATCCTCCACATCCAGTTGTACGGCGATCCCGGTTCCGGGCGTATCGTCGAATTCACCGACCTCGGCGATGCGTTCCAGGATCTTGCGGGCCTGGTGCTCTTCCACCAGGAACAGCAGGACGTCCCGTTGTGAGTAGATCTCCATGCCGAAAATACCGCGCGCCTTCTTCAGGCCCTCGCCACGGGCATTATTGATCACGGTCGCGCCGGTCGCGCCGGACTCACGGGCGGCATTCAGCAGGGCATCGGTTTTGCTGTCCTCGACAAAGGCCAGAATCAGTTTGAAACGCATAATGCTCTCCTTGGGCTATTCCGTTGTACGTTTTTTACGGGATTCCAGCCAGTTGGCCAGCTGGGCATAGCCCATCACCGTGATGATGGGAAAGAGGCAGGCCAGGGCGATCATGCCAAAGCCGTCCAGCAGCACGCTGCGCCCTTCGATGGATGTGGCCAGCCCCAGTCCGAGCGCCGCAATAATGGGCACAGTGATAGTGGAGGTGGTCACGCCCCCGGAGTCGAAGGCCAGCGGGACGATCATCTTTGGCGAACGCAGGGTCTGCAGGATCACGAGTACATAAGCGCCCATGACCAGCCAGTGGAGCGGGGTGCCGGTTACGATGCGCCAGGCGCCGAGGGTGATGCCGAAGGCCATACCCAGCGCTACGGCGACCCGCAACATGAAGGGGTCGATGGTGCCGCCGGAGATCTCCCCCGCCTTGAGGGACACGGCGATCAGCGAGGGCTCGGCAATGGTGGTGCTGGCGCCAATGGCAAAGGCGAAAAGGTACACCCAGTAATAGTCGCTCCAATGGCGTTGCGCCCCCTCCACCAGTTCCGGCAGGAAGGCCGGGGAGGCGAGCTGTACGGCCATCAGCTCCCCGAGTGGGAACAGCGCCTGTTCCAGCCCGAGCAGGAACAGGCTCAGGCCCAGCAGGACCATGCCGAAGCCACTGAGCACACGAGGCAGGTGGGTGATTTTCCTGCGGATCACCAGGTACTGGAAACCGAAGATGATGGCTGCGATGGGCAGCACGTCCAGCAGGGTCGAATAGAGTGTTTGCAGGAGTTGCATGGGTACCCTTCAGGTCACGACCAGGCCGAAGATAAGCACGAAAATGATGGGCATCACCGAGGCAAAGGCGATCAGGCCAAAACCATCCAGCATGGGGCTCCTGCCCTTGATGGAGCTTGCCAGGCCAACGCCAAGGGCGGTGACGAGGGGAACCGTGATGGTCGAGGTTGTCACTCCTCCGGAGTCATAGGCGATGCCGATGATCTCCTTGGGCGCAACGGTGGTGATCAGCAGGACAATGACATACCCACCGATGATGAGATAGTGCAGGGGCCAGCCCTTGAAGATACGCAACACGCCGAGCACCACGGCGCTGCCGACTGATATCGCCACCACCATGCGCAGCTGGAAGGCGAACCGGGACTGGGTCTCGGTATCGTTGGATATGATACCGCTTTCGGCAACCACCTCGGACGCCTTGTTGGCCACGGCGATCAGGGCCGGCTCCGCTACCGTGGTGCCAAAGCCCAGGGCAAAGGAAAAGAGTAACAGCCAGGCAATCGAGCCCTTGCGCGCAAAGGCATGGGCCAGGCTTTCCCCGATGGGAAACAGGCCAAGCTGTAGACCCTTGATGAAAAGGGTGAGACCCAGTACCACGTAGGCAAGGCCCACCCCGAGGTCCAGGAGGCTCAAATGGTCGGGAAGAGGCTGCCGGAGTACCAGGAACTGGAAAAACACCACCACCAGCACCACGGGTGTGAGGTCACGCAGGCTATCCAGGGAGGCGCGCAGCAGGGAAGTCAGCAGTTTCATGAGACAGTTATGATCGTTTTTCTGCCAGTGTCTGCATCAAACTCATCGTACAACAGGCGTGGCAGCATTCCCATGGTGGCTTGCCCGGATCAGGCGTGTCGGGTGATGTGATGCAGGAAATCGCGTAGCCTTTCCGGGTCACAGCGCAATTCCACGCGATCGGACTCCTTGAACTGCAGCTGCCAGATCAGGTCGCGGCGATCAAAGTCAATCAGTGCATTGGTGAGATCCAGGCGTGACAGGCCACTGTCCTGGCTGATGGGTTCCAGCTGCAGGGTCAGGGGGATGCCGGGCTGGTCGTCTGTCACGCCGGGGTTCGCGTGCAGCATCTCCAGCAAGCGCGTGCCCATGTACAGGGCATGGTTTACCTGCAGGGTATCGACGAGGCGCTCGTTGAGGGCACGCAGCTTGGTGGACAGGGAGCGCATCAGGCGCACGGTGAGGGCGGGGAAGTTGAGCAGGGCATTGACGAAGTCTTCCTTGCGGAACTCCAGGGCCAGGAGCGAGTCGTTGGCGCGGATGCTGGCGGAGCGGCGCAGGTCCATGAACACGCCCATTTCCCCGATGATGGCGCCCTTGCTCACCTGGGCGATGACATTGTTGTTGTGGCGCGCATCCTCCTTGAGGATGCTGGCAGTGCCGTCCAGGATGATATATACCTGTTCGCAGGGATCGCCCTCCCGCGCCAGGAATTCGCCGGGCTGAAAACGCCGCTTGCGGCCATATTCGGACAGGAACTGGCTGGCCTTCTCATCGAGGCCGGATAACAGACTGTCGAGCAGGGGATTGCTGGTGGTGGCCATCGAGGTTCGGGTGGTGGTCCTGACAGCCAACTATAGCCCAGATTCCGTGCAGATTTCATGATTCATTATTACGCCTTGCGCCGGGTCAATCCCTACCTCGGGATGATCCAGGTGATCGATACCGGTGCCGTCCGCGCCTATTCCAGCACGGGTGAGCGCTGGCAACCGCGACGCGTGTTCGATGCCCGGCAGTTCTCGACGGCGTCCGAGGCCAGTCATCACTGTGGTTTCGAGCTCCTGCCCAAGGATGCCTTGCTGGAGGCCATTCACAACCGACCGACATTGCCGTTTCCACAGGCGGACCGCTACGAACTCTGGCTGCTGGACCGGGAGAGCGCAATGCCATTGGCCCTGCTGAGGACCTGTTTCTGGGAGCATGAACGCGAACAGGTGGCCGATCCCACCTGGCGACCCTTCATGCCGGGTCGTGCCCATTTCCAGGTGACTTTCCTGCCTCGTTCCCGGGGTGCGGTGGCGGATGCCCGCCATTGCCAGGCGGAACTGGAGCAGCTGGTCAATTTCGCCGCGCGCCCGCAGCCGAGTACCCAGTGGTTCCGGCGCCAGGAAGACGGATCGGGAGAAGGGCTCGACGGTCTGCGGTTGGATCCGGCTTGTGCCGGGCGTCGCCTGCCGGTGGAGTGTTTCCCGGAGCTGCTGGTGGACGAAGTGCGCTGGTCCGAGGACTGGCAGCGCGACCTGGTAGGTGCCTTCCATGATTTCCTGGCACCCCAGTTGCTGGTGCACCAGCGTCTGCATGAGGCCACGCGTGCCCGTCTGGAAGGCGCCGCCCAGCGTGTACCGGGTCGATTGCTGGATACCTACCGGATGATCCCCGAGCTGCTGGATGCCGAAGGCATGACGGTGGCCATGGTCACCGCCCGGCTGATGGAATCCGGCGCTCGGCATCTCTTCTAGCGAGCAACCAGGGAAGGCGGGACGACGGATGTCGCCCCGCTTCGTGGCATTACGGCTTGAGGGCGCGGCTGATCGCCGTTACCTGCAGGCCTTCTTGCGCGGCGTAGTAGGCAGCCAGGTCCTCGATGTCCTGGGCGCTGAGCCCGGAGGCAAAACCGCTCATGATGGCATTTTGACGGCTGCCGTCCTGGTAGGCCTTCAATGCCTGTTCCAGGTAGTCCGCATACTGGCCGGCGAGACGTGGATACTGTGCATCGCTGCTGTTGCCGTCGGCGCCATGGCAGGCGACACAGGTGGCGGACTTGGTCTGGCCGGCGGCGGGATCACCTGCGGCCAGGGATTGGCCAGACAGGGTGGCCAGGCCAAGGGAGAGAATCAGGATGTTCAATTGCTTCATGTCGTTCCCCAATGCGGTCGATGGATGGATTAGTCGCGCGGGCCGGAGAACCAGGCCGCGATGTTTTCCATGTCCTGTTCGCTCAGGCTGCTGATCTGGGCGTGCATGGTGTCATGACCGCGCTGCCCATTCTTATAGGCCTGCATGGCGGCCACCAGGTACTGGGCATGCTGGCCGCCCAGCTTCGGTACCCGGTAGGTGGGGTAGGCATTGGTATAGCCCGGCACGCCATGGCAGCCGAGACAGGTGGTGGCCTTGGCCTTCCCGGCCACGGGATCACCCGCCGCGAGGGCGGTGCCTCCGAGGGACAGGCTCAGACCGAGTACGACCATACGGGGGAGAATGTGAATCTTCATAAGCCTCACTTTGGTGGTGGTTGCGCGTAGCAGCAATAAATTCTTTTTATGATTGCTGGCCCGACCGAGTATAGCGCCGGAGTCCAAAGCGGGGAAATAGCCTACCAGCTTATGTAGGCATAACCTTTTTCCTGGTACAGCATGAGATCATCGGCCCCGATGGGGACCACGGTGGCGAAGTCGAGCAGGTCGTCCTCGCTCCAGGACAGGGTGGTCATGGTGTTGCCACAGGCATGGAACTCCACCCCGTACATGGCCAGGCTCGAGGC
The DNA here is from genome assembly GCA_035462005.1 of Gammaproteobacteria bacterium. GTDB lineage: Bacteria > Pseudomonadota > Gammaproteobacteria > DSM-19610 > DSM-19610 > JAIVHA01. Next base: position 16,551 of record DATHUT010000037.1, read on the forward strand.
CCGTTCCTGCAGAATTTCGGGTACCGGACGTTCCGGCAGCTTGGCCAGCAGGTGCAGTCCCGGGCCGATGGCGGTGATGACGATGTGGATGTCGTCGCCGTACTTGCGCATCATTTCCCCGGCGGAGAACAGGATGCCTTCCATGTATTCCGGGTCGGCCTTGTTGAGCTGATAGATCACCTTGTGCTTGGGTTCGCCGAACAGATCGTCCGCCGCGCCCGCCGAAAGAGGCAGGGCCAGAAGGACGAGCCAGAACAGGGCGGACAGGAGGGGAGCGCGGGAAAGGTTGGCAGTCATGATGAGCAACTCGTTCAGGTGATGAGGGCATGATTGTACGGCAGCCCGGTGACCGGCCACCAGCGGGAGCAGGCTCGTCGCGGGTCGCCAATGTTAGAATGCCCGTTTCCTCCGAAGGTTCCGCTGTGTATGCCCGTCGCTGAACTCGACCGACTCGAGCCGCTCATCGACCTGTGCCCGCTGCAGTTGCGACCGGTGCTGCGCAAGCGCTGGCAGGGCCTGCGACGGCGCGCCCGCGCCGCCAAGCCCGTCGATCGTGGCCTGCGCGACCTTGCCCGTGACCTGGAGGCGGCTACGGCCCGGCGCGCGTCCCGCCTGGCGGCGCTGCCGTCCCCGGAGTACCCCCTCGACCTTCCGGTGGTGGCGCGCCGCGCGGAGCTGCGCGCCGCCATCGCCGCCCATCCGGTGATTATCGTCTGCGGCGAGACCGGCTCCGGCAAGACCACCCAGCTGCCCAAGATCTGCCTGGAACTGGGCCGTGGCGTCGATGGCCTCATCGGCCATACCCAGCCGCGGCGTATCGCCGCGCGCAGCCTGGCGGCAAGGGTGGCGGAGGAACTGCACTCCCGCGTCGGCCAGGCGGTGGGCTGCAAGATGCGCTTTCATGACCAGGTGGGGGAGCAGACCTTCCTGAAGATCATGACCGACGGCATTCTGCTGGCGGAGACCCAGAGCGACCCCGACCTGTTGCAGTACGACACCCTGATCATCGACGAGGCCCACGAACGCAGTCTCAATGTCGATTTCCTGCTCGGCTATCTCAAGCAGCTGTTGCCGCGTCGCCCCGACCTGAAACTCATCATCACCTCCGCGACCATCGATCCAGAGCGCTTCTCGCGCCATTTCAGCAACGCGCCGGTGATCGAGGTGTCGGGTCGCACCTACCCGGTAGAGCTCCGCTACCGGCCTCTGCGGGGCGATGACGAGGAAGATCAGGACCGCGACCGTGGCCAGGCACTGCTCGATGCCGTGGACGAGCTGGCGCGGGAAGGCGATGGCGATGTGCTGGTGTTCCTGTCCGGCGAGCGCGATATCCGCGAGGCGACGGAGTTGTTGCGCAAGCACCACCCGCCCCACACTGAAGTGCTGCCCCTGTACGCGCGCCTGTCCGCCAGCCAGCAGCAGGCGGTGTTCAAGCCCCACCGGGGTCGGCGCATCGTGCTGGCCACCAACGTCGCGGAGACCTCGCTCACGGTGCCGGGTATCCGTTACGTGGTGGACACGGGCCTGGCCCGCCTCAGTCGCTACAGCTACCGCAGCAAGGTGCAGCGCCTGCCCATCGAGAAGATCTCCCGGGCCGCCGCCGACCAGCGTGCCGGCCGCTGCGGCCGGGTGGCGGCGGGCATCTGCATCCGCCTCTACAGCGAGGAGGATTTCGCTGCCAGGCCGGCCTTCACCGAGCCCGAGATCCTGCGCACCAACCTGGCGGCGGTGAT
>DATHUT010000038.1:0-6124 GCA_035462005.1 Gammaproteobacteria bacterium
TTCCAGGCCGGCGGGGATGATGCCGGCCCCGATGATGCGTGCCACCGCCGCACCGGCGGTCTCGATGTCGTCGAAGGCCGCCAGCAGCGCCTGGGCCCGCTCGGGGCGCGGCAGCAGCTTGACCGTCACCTCGGTGATCACCCCCAGCATGCCCTCGGAACCATTGATCACAGCGAGCAGGTCATAGCCCGGGGCATCCAGCGCCCGTGAACCAAGGGTGATCTGCTCGCCCTCGATGGTGAGCAGTTCCACCGCCAGCACGTTATGGACCGTCAGGCCGTATTTCAGGCAATGTACACCACCGGAGTTCTCCGCCACATTGCCACCGATGGAACAGGCGATCTGGGACGAGGGGTCGGGAGCGTAGTAGAGGCCATGGGCGGCGACGGCCTCGGAGATGGCCAGGTTGCGCACCCCGGGCTGCACCCGGGCACAGCGGTTGTCGGGGTCGATCTCGAGGATGCGGTTGAAACGGGCCATGCCCATGAGCACACCATTGGCCAGAGGCAGGGCGCCGCCGGACAGGCCGGTGCCGGCACCCCGGGTTACCACCGGGACCTGCCGCTCGCGGCAGATGCGCAGCACCGCTTGTGCCTGCTCCACCGTTTCCGGCAGCACCACCAGCATGGGCAAGTGACGATACGCCGACAGGCCATCGCACTCATACGGGCGCAGCTCCTCGGTCTCCGTCAGCAGGGCCGCGGGCGGCAGCACCCCGTGCAGGGTGCGGATCAGTTCCTGACGCCGGGCGGGGCTGATGGGCGTTGTGGCGGGCTGGGCGGACAAGGCGGTCTCCTGGTGGGCGAAAACCCGGCAATGGCCAGCATTGTATACAGATTGCCGGACCGGATGCCCCCAGGCCTGACCGGGATTTGCCGCCGCCTGCTGCGTGACGGGCTTCTGGTGTACAATCACTGGCCTTTTTACAGTATTTCCAGGGATCCTCGCAGTGGAACAGTTTCGCGGCACCACCATTCTCTCGATCCGGCGCAACGGCCGGGTCGTCATCGGCGGCGATGGCCAGGTGTCCCTGGGCAACACCGTCATGAAGGGCAATGCCCGCAAGGTACGGCGCCTGTTCCATGACCGCATTATCGCCGGCTTCGCCGGCGGCACCGCCGATGCCTTCACCCTGTTCGAACGTTTCGAGGGCAAGCTGGAAAAACACCAGGGCAACCTGGTTCGTTCCGCCGTGGAACTGGCCAAGGACTGGCGCACCGACCGCATGCTGCGCCGCCTGGAGGCCCTGCTGGCGGTGGCGGACAAGGATGCCTCGCTGATCATCACCGGCAACGGCGACGTGGTCGAACCGGAGGAAGGCCTGATCGCCATCGGCTCCGGCGGTCCCTACGCCCAGGCCGCGGCACGCGCCCTGCTGGAGAACACGGAACTGGAAGCCCGCGACATCGTCGAGAAAGGTCTGGCCATCGCCGCGGACATCTGCATCTACACCAACCACAACCGCACTATCGAAGAACTCGATTTCCGCGCCGAGCAATAGACACACCATGTCCGATATGACCCCCCGCGAAATCGTCCAGGAACTGGACAAGCACATCATCGGCCAGGATGCCGCCAAGCGTTCCGTGGCCATCGCCCTGCGCAACCGCTGGCGGCGCATGCAGGTGGCGGAACCCCTGCGCGGCGAAATCACCCCCAAGAACATTCTGATGATCGGCCCTACCGGCGTGGGCAAGACCGAGATCGCGCGCCGCCTGGCACGGCTGGCCAACGCGCCCTTCCTCAAGGTGGAAGCCACCAAGTTCACCGAGGTGGGCTATGTGGGCCGCGACGTGGAGTCCATCATTCGCGACCTGGTGGACATCGCCCTCAAGATGACGCGCGAGGAGGAGATGGCCAAGGTGCGGCACCGCGCCGAGGATGCCGCCGAGGAGCGCATTCTCGACATCCTGCTGCCGCGCCCGCGCGCAGGCGTAGGCTTCAGTCCAGAGGCCCCGCAACAAGCGGATTCGGATACCCGCCAGAAACTGCGCAAGCGCCTGCGCGAAGGCGGTTTCGACGACAAGGAAATCGAAGTGGAAGTATCCGCCAACCCCATCGGCGTGGAAATCATGGCCCCGCCCGGCATGGAAGACATGACCAACCAGCTGCAGAGCCTGTTCGCCAACATGGGCAGCGGTCGCACCAAGACCCGCAAGCTGCGCGTGGCCGAAGCCCTCAAGGTGCTGACCGAGGAAGAGGCGGGCAAGATGGTGAACGAGGAAAACGTCAAGCTGCGCGCTTTGCAGAGCGTGGAACAGAACGGCATCGTATTTCTCGACGAGATCGACAAGGTCACCCAGCGCTCCGACACCACCGGCCCCGGGGTATCACGCGAGGGCGTGCAGCGCGACCTGCTGCCTCTGGTGGAAGGCAGCACCGTCACCACCAAGCACGGCATGGTGAAGACTGACCACATTCTGTTCATCGCCTCCGGCGCCTTCCACCTGGCCAAGCCCTCGGACCTGATCCCCGAACTGCAAGGCCGCCTGCCCATCCGGGTGGAACTGGGCGCCCTCGGCGTGGACGATTTCGTGCGCATCCTCACCGAGACCGACGCCTCCCTGACCCAACAATATAGCGCCCTGCTGGCCACCGAGGGCGTGACCCTAAGCTTCACCTCCGACGGCATCGCCCGCCTCGCGGAGATCGCCTGGGAGGTGAACGAGCGTACCGAGAACATCGGTGCCCGGCGTCTGCATACCGTAATGGAGCGGCTGCTGGAGACTATTTCCTACGAGGCTTCGGACAAATCCGGCACAAGTCTCGCGGTAGACAAGGACTACGTAGACGCGCATCTTGCCGAGTTGTCCCGCGATGAGGACCTGAGTCGTTATATACTTTGACGCAAGCGGTGTGGCGTTATCCCATGCCCGCCGGCGGGACGCCATGAATACATCCCTGTAGGCTTGACGGCCGCATCCCTGCGGCCGACACCCGCCACCAGGCATGGGATAACGATTGCAAACCTTTAGTTACCCCGTTACGCGCATCCCGCGTTGCGATGGAGAAAGACATGTCCAACAATCCAAAACCGACCGACATCAAGCTGCACCAGAAGTCCCGCACGCTTGAGATCACCTTCGACACCGGGGAGACCTTCCAGCTGCCCTGCGAATACCTGCGCGTCTATTCCCCCTCCGCCGAGGTGCAGGGCCACGGCCCCGGCCAAGGCAAGCTGCAGGTGGACAAGGAAGACGTGAGCATCACCAATATCTCCCAGGTGGGCACCTACGCCATCCAGCTGTATTTTGATGATGATCATGACACCGGCATCTATTCCTGGGATACCCTGTACGAGCTGGGCAGGAACCAGGAAAAGAACTGGCAGGATTATCTCGACCGCCTGAAGGCGGCCGGCGCCCCCCACAGTCAACTGGGTAACAAGTAGGCCGCATGAGCACGGAAGACAAGACCACCCACTTCGGCTACCAGCAGGTACCGCTGGAGGAAAAGGTCCGCAAGGTGGGCGCGGTGTTCGACTCCGTGGCCAACAAGTACGATGTCATGAACGATGTGATGTCCCTGGGCATCCATCGCCTGTGGAAGCGCTTCACCCTCGAGCAGAGCGGGGTGCGCAACGGCCAGCGGGTGCTGGACCTGGCCGGCGGCACCGGCGACCTTGCCGCGCGCTTTTCGCGCATGGTGGGCGCCGAGGGCGAAGTGGTGCTGGCGGACATCAATGGTTCCATGCTGCGCCAGGGCCGCGCCCGGCTGCTGGACCAGGGTATCAACGGCAATGTGCGTTATGTACAGGCCAATGCCGAATGCCTGCCCTTCCCCGACCACCACTTCGACTGCATCACCATGGCCTTCGGGCTGCGCAATGTCACCGACAAGCAGGCCGCGCTGGCGTCCATGTTCCGGGTGTTGAAGCCCGGCGGGCGGCTGCTGGTGCTGGAGTTCTCCAAGGTTACCGTGCCGGGCCTCAAGCCGCTGTACGATTTCTATTCCTTCCAGATCCTGCCGCGCATGGGCAAGCTGATCGCCGATGACGAGGCAAGCTATCGCTATCTCGCCGAGTCCATCCGCATGCACCCCGACCAGGAAACCCTGAAGGGCATGATGGAACAGGCGGGCTTCGAGGATTGCGGCTATTTCAATCTCAGCGGCGGCATCGTGGCGCTGCATCGCGGGTTCCGCTTTTGACCGGGGCGCCGGCCATGCGCTACGCCACCCCCGGCCGTCGCCTGCTGGCGCTGCTGATCGATACTCTGCTGCTGCTGTTCCTGCTGCGCCTGTTCCACTTCCTGCCTCTGCTGCTGGATCCGACCCTGATCCTGGCCAGGGGCGACATGGCGGCCCCGGGCGCACTCCCCTGGCCACTGCTGCTGCTCGCTGCCATGCTGCTCAGCGCCCTGCTGTGGAACTGCTGGGCGGGTACGCCGGGCAAACTGCTGGCCGGGGTACAGGTCATCGCCCTGCGTTCCGGCTCGGCTCCCGGCATCGCGCAGGGTCTGGCGCGCTTTGCCGGCTACGGGCTGTCCCTGCTGCCCGCTGCGCTGGGCTTTTTCTGGATCCTGCGCGATCCGCGCAGGCAGGGTTTTCATGACAAGCTGAGTCGCACCCTGGTGATCGAGGATGACGAATCCAGGAAATCCCTGGCCCAGCTCTTGCGCGAGGCCGCCTGATGCTGCCCACGGTCGCCACTGCCGCCCTGGAGGCTGCCCTCAACCGCTACCTGGCCCTGGACCCCGATACCCTGGCCCGCATGGCGGAACTGGAGGGACGGGTGATCGGCCTGCACTGGCGCGGCACCGATCTGTCCCTGTACTTCCTGCCCGGCCCCGGCGGGGTGCAGGTGCTGAGCCACTATGAAGGTGAACCGGACACCCTGCTCAGCGGCAGCCCGCTGGCCCTGGCGGAATTGGGCCTGGGCGGCGACCGGGAGCGGGCGCTGTTCTCCGGCGCCGTGGAGATCCGTGGCGACACCGCCACTGGCCAGCGTTTCCAGCAGATTCTCGAAGCCATGGACATCGACTGGGAGGAACACCTGGCGCGACTCATCGGCGACCTGGCCGCCCACCAGGCGGCACGGCTGGCCCGGCAGGGACAGCAGTATGCACGGCACAGCGCAGCCACCCTGCGCCAGGACCTGGGCGAATACCTTACCGAGGAATCCGGTCTGCTGCCGGCGCGCATCCAGGTGGAAAACTTTCTTGCCGACATCGACCGGCTGCGCATGGATACCGACCGGCTGGAGGCCCGGGTGCAGCGCCTGCTGACGCACACCCGCCGCGAACCCTCCGCTTCATGATCCGCTTTTCCCATTTCTTCCGGCTGGCCCACATCAGCCTGGTACTGGCCCGTCACGGTCTGGACGAGATCGTGCTGGCCACCCACCTGCTGCGGCCGGTGCGCTTCCTGCTCTACCTGGCGCCCTGGAACTGGTTCCGGCGTCATACGGATCCACGCGGCGTGCGCATTCGCCGCGCCCTGGAGGATCTGGGACCCATCTTCGTCAAGTTCGGCCAGATCCTGTCCACCCGCAAGGACCTGCTGCCTGACGACATCGCCAGCGAACTCACGCGGTTGCAGGACCGCGTCCCGCCCTTTCCCGGCGCTCAGGCACGCCTGGTGGTGGAGCGGGCATACGGTTGCCCGCTGGAGCAGGTGTTCCAGCGCTTCGAGGAAACGCCGCTGGCTTCCGCCTCCATCGCCCAGGTGCATACCGCCACCCTCATGGACGGTACCGATGTGGTGGTCAAGGTGGTACGTCCCGGCATCGAGAAAGTCATCCGCCGCGATGTATCCCTGCTGCTCTATATCGCGGAGCTGGCAGAGCGCTATTGGCGCGAAGGCCGCCGCCTGCGCCCCCGCGAAGTGGTGACGGAGTTCCAGAAAACCCTCTACGACGAGCTGGACCTGCTGCGCGAGGCGGCCAATGCCTCCCAGCTGCGCCGCAACTTCTCCACTTCGATGCTGCTCTACGTGCCCGAGGTCTATTGGCCTCACTGTCAGCGCAATGTGATGGTAATGGAACGCATCTACGGTACACCCATCGGCAATATCGAGGAGCTGCGCGGCCAGGGCGTCGACTTCAAGCAGCTGGCCGAGCGCGGCGTGGAGATCTTCTTCACCCAGGTGTTCCGCGACAACTTCTTCCATGCGGACATGCATCCCG
>DATHUT010000039.1:0-1635 GCA_035462005.1 Gammaproteobacteria bacterium
AACCGGTCCGCGAGCAGGATCTGCAGGTAGCAGACGCCGTTCTCCTCGTCGTAGCCACCGCCGGCATCGGTGTGCAGACCGGCGCGCCGTTCGGGGTCCATGCAGATGTAATGGCAGGCTTCGTGCAGGGCCGAATGCACCGGGGTGTCGGGGCGCACATAGAGCCGGTCGCCGATCAGGCCGGCCTCGCTCTCACCCCAGAAACTGCCGGGGATGGCTGCATCGGCATCGACCAGTTCCAGGTGCAGGCCATAGGGTCCCAGGACGCCAGCCAGCAGGGTGGGATCGATATCGCGCAGGCGGGTTACGTCGGGTGCATTCATAAATCAATATTCACCGCAATGACGCTACAACATGCTTTGCGCTTTTGCGGTGAGATGGTTTTGAGCATCATTCCGCCTCCTGCCCACCCAGGTACAAAATGGTCTCCACCACCGAATCGGGATTCAGCGACACGCTGTCGATGCCCTGTTCCATGAGCCAGCGCGCCAGGTCGGGATGATCGGACGGTCCCTGGCCGCAGATGCCCACGTACTTGCCGGCCTTGCGGCAGGCCTGGATGGCCATGGAAAGCAGGGCCTTGACCGCCGGATTGCGCTCGTCGAAGCGCTCCGCCACCAGGGCCGAGTCGCGGTCCAGCCCTAAGGTCAGCTGGGTGAGGTCGTTGGAGCCGATGGAAAAACCGTCGAACAGTTCCAGGAACTGGCCCGCCAGCAGGGCATTGGAAGGGATCTCGCACATCATGATGATGCGCAGGCCGTCCTTGCCGCGCTCCAGGCCTTCGTCGCGCAGGGCGGCAATGACCGCCTCGGCCTCTTCCAGGGTGCGCACGAAGGGCACCATGATCTCCACGTTCTCCAGGCCCATGGCCTCGCGCACCTTGCGCAGGGCGCGGCACTCCAGGGCGAAACAGGCGCGAAAGTCCTTGGAGATGTAGCGCGAGGCGCCGCGAAAACCCAGCATGGGGTTTTCCTCGTGGGGTTCGTAGCGGTCACCGCCGAGCAGGTTGGCATATTCATTGGATTTGAAATCGGACAGTCGCACGATCACCGGTTTGGGCCAGAAGGCCGCGGCCAGGGTGGAAATGCCCTCGGCCAGCTTGTCGATATAGAAGCTGACCGGGTCCGCATAGCCGGCCATGAGCGGGCGGATGTCCTCCTGCAGGCTGGCGGGCAGGGCATCGAATTCCAGCAACGCCCTGGGATGCACGCCGATCATGCGATTGATAATGAACTCGAGCCGCGCCAGGCCGATGCCGGCATTGGGCAGGAACTGGAAGTCGAAGGCCCGCTCCGGGTTGCCCACGTTCATCATGATCTTGAAGGGCAGTTCCGGCAGCTTGTTGAGGGCGATGTCCTTGATCTCGAAATCCAGCTGGCCCTGGTAGATCCTGCCGATGTCCCCCTCGGCGCAGGACACGGTTACCGGCTCGCCATCTGGAATGAGTTCGGTGCCATCATTGGTGCCCACCACTGCCGGGATCCCCAGTTCGCGGGCGATGATGGCGGCATGGCAGGTGCGGCCGCCGCGGTTGGTGATGATGGCGGCGGCGCGCTTCATGATGGGTTCCCAGTCGGGATCCGTCATGTCGGTGACCAGTACGTCACCAGCTTGCACCCGATCCATCTGGGCAAT
>DATHUT010000040.1:0-3836 GCA_035462005.1 Gammaproteobacteria bacterium
CAACATCGCCTACGCCAGGCCCGAGGCGGAACGGGCCGAGGTCATCGCCGCGGCAAGGGCCGCCAATATCCATGACTTCATCGAGTCCCTGCCCAACGGCTATGACTCGGTGGTGGGCGAGCGTGGCCTGAAGCTGTCGGGCGGCGAGAAGCAGCGCATCGCCATCGCCCGCGCCACCCTGAAAAATCCCCGCATCCTGGTATTCGACGAGGCCACCTCCAGCCTCGACAGCCATTCGGAGCAGGTGATCCTGGAGTCTCTGCGCCAGGCTGCCGCCCATCACACCACCCTGGTCATCGCCCACCGCCTGTCGACGGTGGTGGATGCGGACCAGATCCTGGTGATGGAAAACGGACGCATCGTGGAACAGGGCAACCACCTGCAACTGCTGGAACGGCAAGGGGCCTATGCCAGGCTGTGGACGTTGCAGCAGGAAGAAAGCGCCAGCGAATTGCCCGAGACGACCCTGTAGGAGCGGGCTCCGCCCGCGAACCGTCGTGGCAACCCGTTCGCGCGCGGAGCCCGCTCCTACCCTTCGCTCTCCCGGCGCGCGCGCAGCATCTCCGCCTCGCGCGTGAGCAGGTGCTTGACCAGCAGGTCGCGGTCCGATTCACGGATATAGCGGTATTCCACCGCCACCCGCCAGGGCATGCCGCCGTTCACGTCCCCGCGCCGCTCACAACTCACCACCTGGGCCACGGCCAGGATGCCGGTCACGGACGGGAACAGCACCAGTCGGGTTTCCAGCAATTCGCCTTGCTTGAGTTCCCGCTCGGCATTGAAGGCCATGCCCCCGGCACTGAGACTGACCTCACGCAGGCAGGCCCCTTCTGTATTCATGGTCTCTGCCACCAGCAGCTGGGCCAGCAGGTTGAGCTTCTTGTCCAGGGTCTGCAGGCACAGTGCCAGGTCCGGTGACTCGTTGGACAGGTTCTGCAGCAGGTGTTTCATCTGCCACGAGGTGCCGGCAAAACTCGCGGCGGCGGTGAACCGATCCGGTACCTCGTCGCGGATGCGCAGCAGCACGCATTCCATTTCCAGTTCCGTAATCACGCGGTATTCCAGGGTAACCTGGTCTTTTACGCGAAAGTATTCCCGGCGTTCGTCGCTCATGGCACCATTTCCTCCTGGTCTGGAGTGGCGGAGGGCCGCAAGGCACCTGCGGTAACGCCACTTTCCCCGCGACGCGGCCTGTCGATGGGCCGTGCCGTCCCGGCACTGATGCCCGAAGCGGGCGCGGGCCGTGCCGGCGGCGACGCCACGGCGGGGGCAAGCTGCGGTTCCGGAGTGACGGCATCCGTTTCCGCACCTGCCTCCACCACGGGATCGGCAGGAGGGGCCACATCAACGGCCTCGGCCCGCGCGTCATCCCCGGCAGGGGATTTCTTGCCTGCCCCGGTCGGCAGAATGGCTTCCTCGGGCACTTCCACCATGGCGGGAATCGTTTGGGTAACGGGTTCCGGCGTTTCCGGCTTGCCCGCTTCGATCACCGTGGCGCTGCGTGCCTGCGGCTGCAGGCCCTGCTGGCTGATCTCCTGTTCGGCTTCCTGGTCATCCCCCTGCGTGAGGATGATTTCCACCCGGCGATTCCGGGCACGATTGGCCGGTGTGTCGTTGGGTGCCACGGGGTGGGTCTCGCCATGACCTTGCACCAGGAAACGCTCCAGGGGCATTGCGGTCTGCCACAGCAGTTCATGCACCACGGACACGGCACGCCCCGAGGAGAGCTCCCAGTTGGAACGGAAGCGGGACGTGCTGATGGGAATATTGTCCGTATGGCCGGCCACCACGACGCGGCCCTCCATGGCCTCAATGATCTCACCCAGGCGCCACAGCACCGGCTTGAAGCTGGCCACCACCTCGGCACTGCCGGAACCGAAGGAGGCCTTCTCGCGAATGCGAATAATGATCTTCTGCCCTTCCCGTTCCACATCCACGGCACCGGCAAGGATCTGTTCCTCCAACTCGTTGAGGATCTTTTCGGCATTCTCTTCCAGCTCGCGCTTGCGCTCCCGGGCCTCGCGGGCAGCCAGGATTTCCTCGGCGGTGGCATCGTCCAGGCGGCGCCCCTCGCGCTGCTCCAGTTCCCGCAGCACTTCCTCGCGCTGTCGGATCTCTTCCTTCATCCTTTCGATTTCTTCCCGTTCCTTCTCGACAGCTTCCTGCTCTGCCTGGATCTCCAGCTGTTCCGCCTGCATATCCTCCATCTTCTTCTGCAGTTCCTGCTCCCGTTCGAGGATTTTTTCCTGGGTGATCGGCTCGCCGACCGGCTGCTCCGACTTCATGGTGGCCTGTTCCTTCGGGTCCTGGTCCCGAACACGCGGCGCGGGCGTGGGCCGGGTCTTTTCCCCGCCCACTTCCAGATGGATGCGCAGGTCCGAGGTGGTCTTCTGCCGTACTACGTTCAGCGGCGTAGGCTGTGGTTGCCCGGGGCTGAATTCCCGGGCGATGATGTTGATGCCCTTGGGTGGATCACGGGCCTCGATGTCGCGCTGGACCCCGAAGGCATGGGCCATGGAACCGGCCAACTGCTTGTACTTGAGGATATCCATCTCCGAAAACGACAGGATAAGGACGAAAAAGCACATCAGCAGGGTCATGAGGTCGGCAAAGGTCATGACCCACAGGGGCAGACCCGCGGGTACGTTTTTCTTGGGTGAGGTGTATTCAGACATCCGCTATCCCTGCCATTGCGCGCCTGGGCCGGCGGCCGGCCTCAAGCCGCGTCTTCCTCGTCGGCCCGCTCACCCACCGGCAGGTAGGTCTTCAGCAGTTCTTCCATCACCCGCGGGTTGATGCCCTCCTGGATGGCATTGATGGCCTCCAGGATCAGCGCCTTGTTGAGGCGTTCCTCGTTGCTGCGCAGCGCCAGCTTGTCAGCGATGGGAATGGCAAAGGCATTGGCGATGATGGCGCCATAGAGCGTGGTCAGCAGCGCGATGGCCATGGCCGGGCCGATGGCCTTGGGATCATCCATGTTGGTGAGCATCTGCACCAGGCCGATGAGGGTGCCGATCATGCCCATGGCCGGCGCCACGTCGCCGATGGCGCGGAAGATGGCCTGGCCGCGTTCGTGGCGCTCGATGGTGAGGTTCACGTCCTTGTTGAGCATCTGGCGCACGAACTCCGGCTCATGGCCATCGACACACAACTGGATACCCCGCTCCAGGAAGGGATTGGAGATCTCGCGGCCTTCCAGGCCCAGAACACCTTCCTTGCGGGCGATATTGGCCAGCTCCACCCCCTCGCGGATGAGGGACTGGGGGTCCTCCGGTTTATGCATGAAGGCCTTCATGGCGATCTTGAAGGCGCTGAAGAAATGGGCCAGGGGGAACTTCATCAGCACCACCATGACCGTGCCCAGGCCGACGATGAGTAACGAGGGCACATTGAGGAAGATCAGGGCGCTGCCGCCGATGACGATGGCGGTGGCGATGATGCCGAAGGCACCGATGAGGCCGATGAGGGTGGCGAGATCCACTAGCCCGCTCCCCCACACGCCTGGACCGCCGCCAGCGACCCGGGCGCCCGACAAGGAACGGGCAGCCGGGGGCCTTCAACCCCTGGCGCGAGCCTGGCATTGGAGCCATGCGGCGAAACAGGCTGAAAATCCAGCTTCAGCAAGTGCTTGGGCTCCATGCGGAAAACATCTCCTGTACGGCGGTCGGCGGGAATCGGGAGCTTGCCTGGGATGTATCGCCGTCTACGGGGAAATCTTGAGCCTTGTGACGGCTCGCTTCCCCACCGCGCTGCGATTACAATTAGCTGATTACAGAAGAGATTTACCGAGCCCAGGGATGCCCGCCGTGCCCGCCAAAAACGCCCCCGCCCCCGTC
>DATHUT010000041.1:0-3670 GCA_035462005.1 Gammaproteobacteria bacterium
CCGTGCGCCTGTGCGGTCATGCCCAGGATCATGGGGATGGACAGCAGGGTGTTGGTGCGCGAAGCCAACAGGGCCACCTTCTTGGGCTTGGCGATCTCGTCGGCGCTGGCCGGGGTGGCGGTGAGGCCCAGGATCTTCTTCTGGTTCGGCCAGATCAGCACCCAGACATTGAACAGCATGATGGTACCCAGCCAGGCGCCCATGCCGATGGCCTGATAACCGGCCTGGAAGGTGAAGGCGGCGTGCATGCCCGAACCTTCCCCTATGTGCATGGCCTCCAGCGCCAGGGCGCCGGTGATCCAGGTGGCCACGGCGGCCCAGCGGAACCAGAGCAGGGCGCGTGGGGCAACATACTTGTTGATGGCAGCGGGGCCGGGTCCGCCGTTATTGGCATCGGCCACGGCCGAGCCCACGGCCGGCACTTGCACGAAGTTGAAGTAGTAGAGCAAGCCGATCCAGGCTATACCCACCAGCACATGCAGCCATACCCATACTTCCCAGGGGTTGGGGGCGAAGCCGGGATTCATGGCGAAGGTGATCGCGATGGCCAGTATGAAACCGGAGATGATGGTGCCGAGAATGGAATTCAGCGGGTTCATGTTTGCTTCTCCTGTTGCCGCGGGTGGTGTTGGCTGCTTGGAATTATAAAGCTGAGTAATTTGCTAAGGTTTGCGAGAATACGGCAGGAAGTGACGGATTGCAATAACAAAAACCCGCCACTTTGCCATGATCCAGGTCAAGGCGGGGGAAATCACCGGGCAGGTTTTTTCATGCATAATGGCGGCCAATCCAAGCCCCGGAACCCGCTGATGAACCGATCCTGCCTTCCGCGCCTGTTGCTGATCATGGCCACGGCTGCTGCCAGTGGTTGCGGCGCCCTGGTGGTAGGCGGTGCCGCCACAGGCGGCTATTACGTGGCGCAGGACGAGCGCAGCATGGAACAGATCTCCCGTGATGCTTCCATTAGCTCCCGGATCAATGCCAGCTATGTGAAGGACGACCTGGTCAGCGCGATGGATGTTAACGTGGATACCTATAATGGCGTGGTCACCCTGCGGGGAACGGTGCCGAGCACACGGACGGCGGAGCGGGCAGTGGTGCTGGCGCGCGCCGTCAAGGGCGTGACACGGGTGATTTCCCGGCTGACCGTGGCGCAGTAGCGAGGAACAGTCTCTATGTGCGGTATCTGTGGTGAACTGCGGCTCGACGGCCGGGTGGCGGACCTGGCCCATGTGGGACGTATGATGGCGCGGTTGGAGCGGCGCGGTCCGGATCACGAGGGCAGTCATTCGGATGGTCCGCTGGCCTTCGGTCACCGTCGTCTGTCCATCATCGACTTGTCCAATCGTTCCAACCAGCCGCTCATGGATACCGACCTGGACCTGGTGCTGGTGTTCAATGGCACGATCTACAACTACAAGGAACTGCGCGCCGAACTGGTCACCCGGGGCTATCACTTTTTTTCCGAGGGCGACAGCGAGACCATCCTCAAGGCCTACGCCGAATGGGGCGAGGACTGCGTCACCCACCTGCACGGCATGTTTGCCTTCGCCATCTGGGACATGAAGCGCCAGCAACTGTTCCTGGCCCGCGATCGTTTTGGCATCAAGCCCCTGTATTACAGCTTCGCGCGCGGTTGTTTTCGTTTCGCCTCCACCAGTCAGGCCATACTCGCCGCCGGTGGAGTGGATACCGGTATCGATCCGATCGCCCTGCATCACCAGTTCACCCTGCATGGTGTCGTGCCTGCGCCACGCACCGTCCTGCGCGGTATCCGCAAGCTGCCCCCGGGCCACACCCTGACCATCGAGGCCAATGGCCGCAAGCGCCTGAACCGCTATTGGCGGCTGGAGACCCGGCCTGTCGATCATTCCCTGTCCGAATGGGATTGGGTGGAGGCCGTGCGTGAATCCCTGTTGCGTGCCGTGCAGCGGCGCATGACCGTGGCCGACGTTCCCGTTGGCGTGTTGCTGTCGGGCGGCCTTGATTCCAGCCTGCTGGTGGGCCTGCTGGCGGAATCGGGCGCGGAGGATCTGCGTACCTTTTCCGTGGGATTTGAGGATCATCCCGACGAGAAAGGCAGTGAGTTTGAATACTCCGACCAGGTGGTGGAGCGCTTTCGCACCCGGCATCACAAATTCCATGTGCAAAATTCGGAGGTGCTGAAGCGCCTGCCCGAGGCCGTCGACAATATGGCCGAACCCATGTTCGGCCAGGATGCCGTGGCCTTCTACCTGTTGTCCGAGCAGGTCTCCCGGCACGTCAAGGTCGTACAAAGCGGGCAGGGCGCCGACGAGGTGTTCGGCGGCTACTTCTGGTATCCGCGCATGGACGCCAGGAGCGGCAGCGACCTGGAACGCTTCGCGCCCGAGTATTTCGATCGCGACCATGACGAATGGCTGGAGATGGTCGGGGATGCCTACGAGGGACCGGACTACACGGCGGCACGGGTCGCCACCGGCATGGGCGCCATGGGCGAGGGCGAGTTCCTCAACCGGGTGCTGGCCTTCGATGCCACCACCCTGATCGTCGACGACCCCGTCAAGCGTGTGGACAATATGACCATGGCCTGGGGCCTGGAGGCGCGGGTGCCCTTTCTGGACCACGAGCTGGTGGAGCTGGTGGCCTCCATGCCGCCCGAGTACAAGACCGGCTCCGGCGGCAAGCACATCCTCAAGCGCATTGCCCGCGGTCTGGTGCCCGATGCCGTCATCGATCGCCCCAAGGGCTATTTCCCGGTGCCGGCACTGAAATTCGTGCGCGGGGAATTCCTGGATTTCATGCGGGAAGTGGTGAATTCAAAGGCTTGCCGCGAGCGGGGCCTGTACAATACCGGTTACCTGGATCGCCTGCTGGCCGACCCGGAGCACCAGCACACCCGCTTGCAGGGCAGCAAACTCTGGCACCAGACCCTGCTGGAGTACTGGCTGCAGCGCAACGTGGACGGGATATCCCCTTGAAATCGGCGTTTTTACCCCGATACAAGCACAGGTACACTGTCATTCAGGATTTCCGCGTTGTCGGGTGCCTAACCGGCCCGGCGCGCAACCCCCACTCATCAATATCGAGGTACAAGCGGCTATGGACGTAATGGATCGAATCAAAGAGCAGGTGGAGAACAACCCCGTCATTATCTATATGAAGGGTACCCCGCAGATGCCCATGTGCGGATTTTCCAGCCGTACCGCCGAGGCTCTGAAGGCCTGCAATGTGGAATTTGCCCATGTGAACGTGCTGGCGGATCCGGAAATCTTCCAGAACCTGCCGCGCTTCGCCAACTGGCCGACCTTCCCCCAGGTCTATGTCAACGGCGAACTGATTGGCGGCTGCGACATCACTATGGAGTTGTTCCAGAAGGGTGAACTGAAGCCCATGTTGGAAGCGGCCAGCGCCAAGGCCTGAGTCTTGCCAGCCACCTACTGAAAAAGCCGGGCATCGCCCGGCTTTTTCGTGTCACGAAATGTTTCCTTTCAGCTCCAGTTCAGCTTCTTCTCCCATCATGTCTCCCGTAGCAGAACAAACGGGAGATAGCTCATGTCACTGCAAAACGAAATCAAGGTCTGGGATCCCCTGGTCCGCATCTTTCACTGGACCCTGGTAGCCGCCTTTGCGATCGCATTCCTGACCGAGGGCGAGGACAGTACGATGTTCCTGCACAGCTGGGCGGGCT
>DATHUT010000042.1:0-9733 GCA_035462005.1 Gammaproteobacteria bacterium
TTGGACATACAGGACATACGGGCCGTGGGGCGTGACTGGCGCATCACGGCGGTGCCGAAGTAGACGTGATCAAGGTGTTGTAACTATGTTTACAGGCATCATCGAAGCGGTAGGCGAGATCGCCGCCCTGGAACCCCGGGGCGGCGACGTGCGCCTGCGGGTGCGTTCCGGCAAGCTGCCATTGGAGGACGTGAAGCTGGGCGACAGCATCGCCACCAGCGGCGTGTGCCTGACGGTGATCGAGCTGCCCGGCGACGGCTACTGGGCCGACGTGTCCGGCGAGACCCTGGCCTGCACCTCGCTGGGACAACTGAAGGTGGGTGCGCAGGTGAACCTGGAGCGTGCCCTCACCCCCAGTACCCGCCTGGGCGGCCACCTGGTGAGCGGCCACGTGGACGGCGTGGGCGAGGTGCTGGCGCGACGCGACGACGCGCGCTCGGTGCGCTTCTCCATTGCCGCGCCCGATGCGCTGGCGAAGTACATCGCCGCCAAGGGTTCCATCTGTGTCGATGGCGTGAGCCTCACGGTCAATGCCGTGCAGGGCAAGGTCTTCGAACTGAACATCGTGCCCCACACCCTGGCGGAGACCACCCTGGGCGGGTTCCAGGCCGGGCGCCGGGTGAACCTAGAGGTGGATCTCATCGCCCGCTACCTGGAGCGCCTGCTGCTGGGCGAGCGGGCGGCGGACGCGGGTGCCACGGGCATCGACATGGCCTTCCTGGCCGAACACGGTTTCTTGCAGCGGTAGATAACCAATGGCACTGAACACGATCGAAGAAATCATCGAGGACATCCGCCTCGGACGCATGGTGATCCTCATGGACGACGAGGACCGCGAGAATGAGGGCGATCTCATCATGGCCGCCTCCATGGTGCGTCCCGAGGACATCAACTTTATGGCGCGCTATGGCCGCGGCCTGATCTGCCTGACACTCACCAAGGAGCGCTGCAAGCAGCTCAGCCTGCCGCTGATGGTGGCGGACAACCGCGAGCAGCATTCCACCGCCTTCACCCTGTCCATCGAGGCTGCGGAAGGCGTGACCACGGGTATCTCCGCCTACGACCGTGCCCATACGGTGCGCACCGCGGTGATGCCCAACGCCGGTCCGCAGGACATCGTGCAACCCGGCCACATCTTCCCGCTCATGGCCCAGCCCGGCGGCGTGCTCACCCGCGCCGGCCACACCGAGGCGGGTTGCGACCTGGCACGCCTGGCCGGCCTGGAGCCGGCCTCCGCCATCGTGGAGATCCTCAACGAGGATGGCACTATGGCGCGCCGTCCGGAGCTGGAGGTCTTCGCCGCCGAACACGGCATCAAGATCGGCACCATCGCCGACCTGATCCATTACCGTATCGCCAACGAGAAGACCGTGGAGCGGGTGGCCGAGTGCCCGCTGCCGACGGCCTGTGGGGATTTTCGCCTGGTGAGTTTCCGCGACAGCATCGACAAGGACCTGCACCTGGCCCTGGTGATGGGCGACATTCAGCCCGACGAACCGACCCTGGTGCGGGTTCATGTGCAGAACACCCTCGGCGACCTGTTCGATGCCCGCTTCGAGGACACCGGCTGGCCGCTACGTGCCGTCATGCAGCGCATCGCCCGCGAGGGCAAGGGCGTTGTGGTGGTGCTCGGCCGTCCGGAGGACGGCGACTCCCTGCTGCAGCGCATCCGCCAGCATGCCCGCAACCCCGACGCCGAGCCGCACAAATCAGAGCCGGGACAGCAGCTGCGTACCTACGGAGTCGGTGCGCAGATCCTGGCGGAGCTGGGCGTGGCGAAGATGCGGGTGCTGAGCGCGCCCAAGAACCTGCACGGCATCAGCGGCTTCGGGCTGGAAGTGGTGGATTACGTCACCGAATAGCCTACCGACAGGTTGGCGTTGCGAAACGCGGAGAACGCAGAGGCGCAGAGGACGCAAAGGTTTTTTGGATTGGGAATGCGGGTGCTTCGATGAATCCCTGCGATGGATGGTAAGCTGGGTGTGGTTTTACAATTTTTGCTCTCCTTTCCTCTGCGTCTCTGCGTTCTCCGCGTTCAGCGGCTCCGCAGTAAAATCGAGCCCAAGCCGGCGACCGGCGCCACTGTCGCCCAATGAAACGAATTTGAAATCGAAAAACAGGAAACGAACATGAGCAACCTGAATGTACTGGAAGGTGATATGGTCATCCGCGACAAGCGCTTCGCCCTGTTGGTGGCGCGTTTCAACAGCTTCGTGGTGGAAAGCCTGCTGCAAGGTGCGCTGGATACCCTAAAGCGCCACGGTGCCGACGAGCGCGACATCGACATCATCCGCGTGCCCGGCGCCTTCGAGATGCCCATTGCCGCGCAGCGGCTGGCGGCCACCAAGAAATACGATGCCATCATCGCCCTGGGCGCTGTGATCCGCGGCGGTACCCCCCACTTTGAATACGTGGCCGGAGAGTGCACCAAGGGCCTGGCTCAGGTGTCGTTACAGCACGATATCCCGGTTGGCTTCGGCGTGCTGACGGTGGACAGTATCGAGCAGGCCATCGAACGCGCCGGTACCAAGGCGGGTAACAAGGGCGTGGAAGCCACCCTGTCGATGATCGAAATGGTCAACCTGCTGCCCAAGCTGGAAGGCTGAGGCCATGACGGGTGGTACCGGCAAGGATAATCGTGGCGCCAACCAGGCGCGTGCCAAGGCACGCCGCCTGGCGTTGCAGGCATTGTATCAGTGGGACCTTTCCGGAACCGATCTCAAGCTGATCGAGCAGCAGTTCCGGGAGTCGGAAGAATTCCCCGGTGTGGACGACGAGTATTTCCAGGAATTGCTGCACCAGGTGCCCGCCCGCCTCGATGTGGTGGAGGCAGGGCTGGCAGGTGCCATGCAGATCCCCTGGGCGGAACTCGATCCCGTGGAGCGGGCCGTGCTGCGCCTGGCCAGTTATGAACTGCAGGCGCGGCCGGACATACCCTACCGGGTGGTGATCAACGAGGCGGTGAACCTGGCCAAGAAGTTCGGCGCGGAACAGGCCCACAAGTTTGTCAACGGCGTGCTCGACCAGGCGGCGCGTCACCTGCGCCCCCATGAACAGGCGAAATAAACAGGCATGACTAGCCGTAGGTCGGACTTCAGCCCGACGGGTTCTGTGGTATTCGCGCAGGATGTCGGGCCGAAGCCCGACCTAGGGTCAGGTCCGCAGGTCATCATGTTTCCTTCCATCAAGGCGTGACGATTCTCCATGCCCGAATCCGAATTCAGCATCATTGATCATTACTTCCGCCGCTCCGGAGCCGAACGCCCGGACGTGGCACTGGGCATCGGCGACGATGCCGCCCTGTTGCGGGTGCCGGAGGGGCAGGAGTTGGTGGTAACGGTGGATACCCTGGTGGCCGGTGTGCATTTTCCTGTCGATACGCCGCCGGTGGCTATCGGCCACAAGGCGCTGGCGGTCAATCTCAGCGACCTGGCTGCCATGGGCGCGACACCCGCCTGGATAACCCTGGCCCTGACGTTGCCAACCGCGGATAACGACTGGCTCGATACCTTTGCCGAAGGCTTGTTTGCCCTCGCCACGACGCATGATGTGCAACTGGTGGGTGGCGATACCACCCATGGTCCCCTGTCCGTCACAGTTCAGGCCATGGGACTGGTGCCCGAGGGCCGGGCCCTGCGTCGTTCCGGCGCCCGGGAGGGGGATGCGATCCTGGTGACCGGTTACCTGGGCGATGCGGCCTTGGCGCTGCAGCAGGGTGCGGCGGCCAGCACCGAGCTGCGCGCACGCCTGGATACCCCACAACCGAGGGTGGCCGCCGGCCAGGCACTGCGCGAACTAGCCAGCAGTGCCATCGATATCTCCGACGGGTTGCTCGCCGACCTCGGTCACATCGTCCGGGCCAGCGCGGTGGGCGCCGAACTTTGGATGGATGCCCTGCCGCGTTCAGTGGTCTTCCGTCATGCCCTGGGTCGGGAGCAGCCGGACTGGTACGGACTGCCGCTTACGGGCGGAGATGACTACGAACTCTGCGTTACCCTGCCGCCGGAGCGCGTCGAAACAGCGCGTGCGCGGCTGGCGGAGCTGGGCTTGCCCCTCACCGAGGTGGGCCGGATTCGCGCCGGGCAGGGGATTCGTTGTCATCATGAGGATGGCCGGGAGTACCAACCGACTTCCAGAGGTTACGAACACTTCTCCACATGATGAATACACCCAGCTTCCCCTCCCTGTTGCGCAATCCGGTCCAGTTGCTGGCCTTCGGCTTCGGGAGCGGGCTGGCGCCACACGCGCCCGGCACCTTCGGCACCTTGGCCGCGCTGCCCCTCTATTGGCTGCTGATCCAGGGACCCTGGCTATTCTTCGCTGCCTTTGTACTGGTGGCGACCCTGGCCGGCATCTACTGGTGCGATCGCTCCGCGCGCGAACTGGGTGTGCATGATCACCCGGGCATCGTATGGGACGAGATCGCGGGCTTTCTCCTCACCCTGCTGATGGTACCCACAGGCTGGCCCTGGGTACTGGCGGCCTTCCTGCTGTTCCGCCTGCTGGATATCTGGAAACCCTGGCCCATCAGCTGGGTCGATCGCCGGGTGGGTGGTGGCTTCGGCATCATGCTCGATGATGTGTTGGCAGGACTGGGCGCTGGCGTGCTGTTACTGGCAGTGGATTTCCTCATCTCACGCCTGTAGGAGCGGCCTCGAGGTGAGACCGCGTAGCGGTCGAGAGAGTGCCCTGGGGCATGGCCTCGAACCGCATAGCGAAGATACCAGCGGGTTGCGGGCAGATCCTGTTGGCGGCTGTGCTAGAGTTATCTCATGCGGTCTCCCGACTTCATCACACCGATACGGCCACCGCGGGCACGCCGCTTGCGCGCGGGGCTCTATCTTGGCGTACTCATACTGGGCCTCCTGCTGGCCTTGCCCGGTATCAGCCAGGACCGTCGCGTGGCTATCCTGCTCGACGTGGATGGCGCCATTGGTCCCGCCAGTGCCGAGTACATCCTGCAGGGCCTGGAACAGGCTCGTCTCGACGCCGCCGAACTGGTCGTCCTGCGCCTGGATACCCCGGGTGGGCTCGACTCCTCCATGCGCACCATTATCAAGGGCATGCTGTCTTCACCCGTACCGGTGGTGACCTACGTGGCGCCGGCCGGTTCCCGGGCCGCCAGTGCCGGTACCTATCTGCTCTACGCCAGCCAGGTGGCGGCCATGGCACCCGCCACTCACCTGGGCGCCGCCACACCGGTGCAGATCGGCGGGCCACCCGGCGTGCCGGACATGCCCACGGATCGTCCGCCGCAACCGGAAGAAGATAAGGGCGACGGACAGGAAACCGATGCCACAGAGGATGCAGACGCGGAAGGAACTCCCCGCCGGGGCAAGACCGCCATGGAACGCAAGGTGCTGGAGGACGCGGTGGCCTATATCCGCGGACTCGCGGAGCGCCACGGACGCAACGCCGACTGGGCGGAGGAGGCGGTTCGCGAGGCGGTCAGCCTGACGGCGCGGGAGGCCCTGGAAAAGAATGTCATCGACCTGATGGCGGGCAGTGTCCCGGACCTGCTGGAACAGCTGCACGGCCGTACCGTGCGGATGGACTTCGGGGACAAGACCCTCGATACGGAACAGATCGAGGTGGTGGCCCTGGAACCGGACATGCGCAGCCGCCTGCTGGGTATTATCACCAACCCGAATATCGCCTACCTGCTCATGCTGGTGGGGATCTACGGCATCATCTTCGAACTGGCCAATCCCGGCACCATCGTTTCCGGCGTGATCGGTGCCATCTGCCTGGTGCTGGCGCTCTACGCCTTCCAGTTGCTGCCCATCAATTATGCCGGCCTGGCGCTGATCATCCTGGGGCTTGCCTTCATCGTCGCCGAGGCCTTCGTGCCCAGCTTCGGCATCCTTGGCATCGGCGGTGTGATTGCCTTCGTGGTCGGATCGGTCATCCTGGTGGATGACGAAACCTGGCAGGTGTCCCTGCCCCTGATCGGCGGTACCGCCCTGTTCACCGGCGCCTTCCTGGTGTGGGGAGTCGGGCGCTTCATGACCATCCGCCGCCACAGGGTCGGTACCGGTCGCGAGGAAATGGTGGGTGCACTTGCCACGGTCATGAAGGACTTCGAGAACGAGGGACCCGTGTGGCTGCACAGCGAGCGCTGGACCGCCGTCAGTGACCGGCCCCTGCGCAAGGATCAGACGGTACGGGTCGTTGCCATGGATGGCCTGAAACTGCGCGTGGTACCGGTATCCGAGTCCACTGACCTCAAACCCTGAAGGAGCGATCCCATGACGACCACCATGTACATTGTCCCCCTGTTTTTGATCCTCGGTCTGCTGGTCATGTCGGTGCGCATCCTGCGCGAATACGAACGCGGCGTGATCTTTTTTCTCGGTCGTTTTCAGTCCACCAAGGGACCGGGCCTGATCATCGTCATCCCCGGCCTGCAGCAGATGGTCAGGGTGGACCTGCGGGTGATTACCCTCGATGTGCCCAGCCAGGACGTGATCTCCTTGGACAACGTCACCGTGAAGGTGAACGCGGTGCTCTACTTCCGTGTCATCGATCCCGAGCGGGCCATCATCCAGGTGGAGGATTTCTTCAACGCCACCAGCCAGCTGGCCCAGACCACCCTGCGTTCCGTGCTGGGCAAGCATGAGCTGGACGAAATCCTGTCCGAGCGCGACAAGCTCAACGAAGATATCCAGACCATCCTCGACAGGCAGACCGACTCCTGGGGTATCAAGGTCACCAACGTGGAGATCAAGCACGTCGACCTGAACGAGAACATGATCCGCGCTATCGCCCGCCAGGCGGAGGCGGAACGCGAACGGCGCGCCAAGGTGATCCACGCGGAGGGCGAGCTGCAGGCCGCGGAGAAGCTGGTCGGCGCCGCCAATATCATCGCCACCAACCCGCAGGCCCTGCAATTGCGTTACCTGCAGACCATGAGCGACATGAGCACCGACGGCAAGGCGACGGTGATCTTCCCCTTCCCGGTGGAGATGCTGGAGGGTTTCCGGCATCTGGTGAGTGGTGAGAAGGGCAAGGACGCCTGAGCCACCTCCTGTAGGAGCGGCAGTGCAGCAGCCAAGGGGACAGATTTCAAATCTGTCCCCGAGACGACGGCTACTGCTGCCAGATCACCGTCCGGTTGCGCCCGCCTTCCTTGGCCTGGTACAGGGCCTGGTCGGCACGGCTCAGCCATTCCGCATGGTTCGTCATCTCGGGATGGAAATCGGCGATGCCCAGGCTGACGGTGAAGGCGATGGTCTGGCCTTCGTGGGTCACGGGGGTCTGCTCGATGCGGGTGCGGATGCGTTCCGTCACGGCATGACCATCGGCCGCGGTGGTGGCCGGCAGGATGATGCCGAATTCCTCGCCGCCATAGCGGCCCGCGGTATCGGTGCCGCGGATGCTGTCGAGCAGCACCTGGGCCACGACGCGAATCACCTCATCACCGGCCTGGTGGCCATAGGTGTCATTCACCTTCTTGAAGTGGTCGATGTCGAACATCACCAGGCTCGCCGCCTGCCGGGTACGCAGGCAGCGCGAGAATTCATTGCGCAGGCATTCCTCCCAATGACCGCGATTGTTCAATCCGGTCAGGCGATCGGTGCGGCTAAGTTGCGCCAACTGTTCGTTGGCACTCTCCAGTTCCAATTTTCCGGTGGCGGCGTCGGTGACATCGTAGAGAATCACCCCCACGTGGCGCACGGACCCGTCCGCCGAGGCCAGCGGGATCAGGGTCAGGTTCTGGTACATGAATTCCGCCATGCCGGTGATGGGGCGGTAATTCTTGAAACGTAGCAGGAAAGGCCGCTGTTCCCAGGTGATGAAGGAACGGGTTTTGAGCTGGAACACGGCATCCAGCTTGCGCTGGAACCAGCGGTGAGGAATCTCCGGGAACAATTCGAAAAGATTATGCCCAATGGCATGGGTGGGCGACAGGCCGCTATGGTTCGCCATGAAGCCATTCCATAAATGAACGCCGTAGTCGCGGTCCAGTACCACCAGGCCGGCATCCACGTTCTGGACCATGTCCATGAGCCAGTGCAGTTCCTTGATATCGCTGCTCATGTGGTCGACTCGATGTAGGAGGCCCGATCGCCCAGGGCCTGCATGGAATCCTCGGTGAACAGCAGCATCAGGTCGCAGTTGATATTCCGGTTCGCGATCCGGTAGCCGAATTCGATAGCCAGGATGCCCTTCCAGCGCGCGGCATTGCGCCGCAGCAGATCATGGATCGCCACGTGGCGGCCCAGTACCAGGGGGTGCCCCTGGCTGAAGCTGATATCGAGTTGTTCGGCAATGCCGTTCAGGCAGGCGCCGATCAACAGGCTGGAGATGTCCATGATGAGTTCCAGTTCCACGGCCGCGTCGATCTCGCCTTCGTAGTGCATGAGTTCGCCGATGTCCGTCAGGCTGGAATCATTGAAGGTCAGCAGGGCCTCGCCGGCGATGCCGGCGCCGATGAAACCCTGGCACACGGCGGAGACGGTCTGGTTGGCAGCTACTTCCTGGAAGGCCATGCGCAGCTCGTTCCCCTCGATGATGTTCACCTGCGGCACGGGCAGGGTGATGAAAACCCCGAGCAGTCGTGCCAGACGGTCACCGGCGCGACCCATGGCCACATTGGCGATCTCGCGGTAGATGTCCAGGAGGTCGACCTTCAGCTCCAACGCCTCGCGCGGCCGGTCCGAGTGGGTGCGGATACCGTAGCGGTCGAGCAGTTCCAGCAGGCCGGCCGGATCGACGGGTTTCTTGATGAAGTCCAGGGCGCCGAGTTGCATGACACGGGCATGGGCCTCCGGCTGGATATCGCCGGAGACGACGATGACCAGGGTGGGCAGGTCGCCGGCGCGGATGGCTTCCAATACCTCGTAGCCGTCCATGACCGGCATGTTCAGATCCAGGAACAGGATGTCGGCCTTGCCGGCTGCAATGGCCGTAAGGGCCTCGCGGCCATGTTCGGCGAAGGAGATGTCGATGTCCCAGTCAGCAGGCAGGGCGCGCGCCATCTGCTTGCGCGCGAAACTGGAATCATCGCAGATCAGCACTGGCGTGCCCATGCGGTTTCCTTTTTGGAATCCTCCGAACCGCTTGTCATGCCGGCCCTGGCCTGCGCCAGGACAGGCTCCGGACGGCATCCATGTGTCAGATTCATCTGGATTCCGGCCTGCGCCGGAATGACGGGAAAGAACTGTTCGGAGTGGTTCCGATTTTTGGTTATGGTATTTGATCTTCCACGGAGGCTTATCTTACCGGGTCTTGTTCCTTGTCGCGAGTGATCAGGGCATAGGCCGAGTGGTTATGAATAGACTCGAAGTTCTCCGATTCCACCTGGTAAGCGCTGATGCGGGCGTCCTCGTTGAGGCGGGCAGCCACGTCGCGGACCATATCCTCGACGAATTTCGGGTTATCGTAGGCGCGTTCGGTGACGTATTTCTCGTCGGGGCGCTTGAGCAGGCCGTAGAGTTCACAGGAGGCCTCCTTTTCCACCAGGTCGATCAGTTCCTCGATCCATACGAAGCCCTCGGTGCGGGCGCTGACGGTGACGTGGGAGCGCTGGTTGTGGGCGCCGTAGTCGGAGATCTTCTTGGAGCAGGGGCACAGGCTGGTCACCGGCACCACCACCTTCACGGTCATGACCGGCTTGCGGTCATGGATCTCGCCGATGAAGGTGACCTCGTAGTCCAGCAGGCTCTCCACCCCGGAGATGGGGGCGGTCTTGTTGACGAAGTAGGGGAAGGTCATCTCGATATGGCCGGAT
>DATHUT010000043.1:0-9398 GCA_035462005.1 Gammaproteobacteria bacterium
AACATGAAGACCATCAAGTTGAAGGATGGCACGCTGCAGTATCCGGTTACCTCACGCCATGGCGCGGCCAAGGTCCACATGCGGCCCGCCTCCGAAGGTACGGGTATTATCGCGGGCGGCGCAATGCGTGCGGTTCTGGAAGTCGTGGGTGTCAGGAATGTGCTTGCCAAGTGCATTGGTTCCAGTAACCCCGTCAACGTGGTGCGCGCCACCATGAAGGGCTTGGCCGCCATGTCTTCCCCGGACGACATCGCCGCCAAGCGTGGTAAAACCGTAGCTGAAATCACGGAATAAGCCATGGCTGACAAGACAGTAAAAGTAACGTTGGTGAAGAGTGTGCATGGCCGTCTTGCTGCCCATAGGGCGTGCGTCGCCGGTCTCGGTATTCGCCGTATGCACCACACTGTGGAAGTGACCGACACTCCGGAAAATCGCGGTATGATCAACAAGGTTTCATACCTGCTGAAAGTCGAGGAAGCTTGAGATGCGTCTTAATACTTTGAAGCCGGCACCTGGCACCAAAACCGCCCCCAAACGCGTCGGGCGTGGTATTGGTTCGGGCCTGGGCAAGACCTGCGGACGCGGCCATAAGGGTCAGAAATCCCGTAATGGCGGTTATCACAAGGTGGGTTTCGAAGGTGGCCAGATGCCGATTCAGCGTCGTCTGCCCAAATTTGGTTTTACCTCGCGTATGGCCATGACCACTGCGGAAGTACGCTTGCATGAACTCGCCGCCGTGGAAGGCGATGTGATTGACCTGGTTGCGCTCAAGGCAGCCAACATCATCCGTCAGGATATGCTGCGGGCCAAGGTTATTGCTTCCGGTACGCTGGACAAGGCCGTTACCGTTCGCGGCCTGGGTGTGACGAAGGGTGCACGCGCCGCGATCGAAGCGGCGGGCGGGAAGGTCGAGGAATAAGTGGCTACTGCGGGATCGACATTTGCCGGTGCGGTTGGCGATCTCGGTAAACTGAGGGAATTGCGTCAACGGTTGTTGTTCGTGGTCGGTGCGATCATTGTGTTTCGCATCGGCACATTCATTCCGTTGCCGGGAATCGATCCCGCGGTACTGAGCAGTCTTGTCGAGCAACAGCGGGGCACCATCCTGGACATGTTCAACATGTTCTCCGGTGGTGCTCTCGAGCGACTTTCCCTGTTCGCGCTTGGTATCATGCCGTACATCTCTGCATCGATCATCATGCAGCTGATGTCGCATACGGTGCCCAGTCTCAAGGAGCTGCGCAAGGAAGGTGATGCGGGTCGCCGCAAGATTACCCAGTACACCCGGTATGGAACCGTGGTGCTCGCCACTTTCCAGGCCATCGGTATATCGATTGCTCTGCAGGGACAGGCGCTTGGGGGTTCGACCCTGGTGGTTAATCCCGGCCCGTCGTTCATCATATCGGCGATAGCCACCCTGGTGACCGGCACCATGTTCCTGGTGTGGCTGGGTGAGCAGGTGACGGAGCGGGGTGTCGGCAACGGCATCTCCATCATCATCTTTGCGGGGATCGTGGCCGGCCTGCCGTCCGCTGTGGCGGGCACGCTGGAACTGGCTCGCACCGGCGAGATGAACGTGCTGAGCATCCTGTTCCTGTTTGCTATGGCGCTGGCAGTGACTGCCTTCGTGGTATTCGTGGAGCGCGGGCAGCGGCGTATCACGGTGAACTATGCCAAGCGTCAGCAGGGGCGCAAGATGTACGCGGCGCAAAGCACCCACCTGCCCCTGAAATTGAATATGGCGGGTGTGATTCCGCCTATTTTTGCCAGCAGTATCATTCTGTTCCCGGCTACGCTGGGAAGCTGGTTCGGTAGCACCGAGGGCCTTGGCTGGTTGCAGACGATTACGGCGGGCCTGTCTCCGGGGCAGCCGATGTATGTACTGTTTTATGCGTTGGCGATCGTGTTCTTTTGTTTCTTCTACACCGCGCTGGTGTTCGATTCAAAGGAAACGGCCGACAATCTGAAGAAATCCGGTGCCTTCATCCCCGGGATCCGTCCCGGTGACCAGACGGCTCGTTTTGTCGATGGCGTGATGACGCGCCTGACCACGGCGGGTGCCATCTACATCACCGCCGTGTGCCTGATGCCGGAATTCTTGATTTTGTACTGGAACGTTCCGTTCTACTTTGGTGGAACCTCGCTCCTGATCATCGTAATTGTGGTTATGGACTTCATGGCCCAGGTACAGGCCCATCTGATGTCCCACCAATACGAGGGCCTGATGAAAAAGGCCAATTTGAAGAGTCACGGCCGCGCCGGTCTGATTCGCTAACGGTTTTAGACGATTGTTGGAACAGGTGGAAAGATGAAAGTCCGCGCATCAGTAAAACGTATCTGCCGTAATTGCAAAGTGGTGCGCCGTAAAGGTGTGGTGCGCGTCATTTGCAAGGACGCCCGCCACAAGCAGCGTCAGGGCTGAGTGAGTGCCGGCTGGCACGGCCCAGCCATTTTTAAGGTTCTGGATTGATTTTTCCGGCGCCAGCGGCTATCCTTGCTCGTTTCACTGGATAGCCGTCCTGGGGCAGGATAGGAGATAGGTCGCATGGCCCGTATTGCAGGGATCAACATCCCCCCGCACAAGCACGCTGTAATCGCGCTGACCGCGATTTATGGCATTGGCAAGACCAGCGCGCAGAAGATCTGCGATGCCGTTGGCGTGAAGCATGAAACCAAGATCAAGGACCTCACCGAGGCCGAGATCGAGCAGGTGCGTACCGAGGTGGCCAAGTTCACCGTCGAAGGTGACCTGCGCCGGACGGTTTCCATGAACATCAAGCGCTTGATGGACCTTGGCTGCTATCGTGGGGTGCGCCATCGCCGTGGCCTGCCGCTGCGCGGCCAGCGCACTAA
The DNA here is from genome assembly GCA_035462005.1 of Gammaproteobacteria bacterium. Classification (GTDB taxonomy): domain Bacteria; phylum Pseudomonadota; class Gammaproteobacteria; order DSM-19610; family DSM-19610; genus JAIVHA01. Next base: position 2,854 of record DATHUT010000043.1, read on the forward strand.
GACCAATGCCCGTACCCGCAAGGGGCCGCGGCGACCGATCCGCAAGTAGGGGATGGTCCCCGTTACTACTGGATTGCATTACATATCAGGTATTTAGGAAAGCACCAGCATGGCTAAACCAGCTAAGACCACCCGTAAAAAGGTCAAGAAAAACGTTGTGGACGGTATCGTTCATGTCCACGCGTCTTTCAACAACACCATCATTACGATCACCGATCGCCAGGGCAACGCGCTGGCCTGGGCGACAGCGGGTGGTTCCGGCTTCCGCGGCTCCCGCAAGAGCACCCCGTTCGCGGCCCAGGTGGCGGCAGAACGCGCCGGTGCCGTGGTGGCGGAATTTGGCATGAAGAACCTGGAAGTGGAAATCAAGGGCCCCGGCCCGGGCCGTGAGTCCGCCGTGCGGGCCCTGAACAATGCAGGTTTCCGTATCACCAATATCACGGACGTGACGCCCATTCCTCACAATGGTTGCCGTCCTCCCAAGAAACGTCGCGTCTAAGGGCGGAGAAAGACTATGGCCAAGTATATAGGTTCCAAATGCCGCCAGTGCCGCCGCGAAGGCACCAAGCTGTTCCTCAAGGGCGAGAAGTGCTACACCAGCAAGTGCGCGGTGGAAAGCCGTCCCTTCCCGCCGGGCCAGCATGGCCAGCGCCGTGGCCGGCTGTCCGATTACGCCACCCAGTTGCGGGAAAAGCAGAAGTTGCGCCGCACCTATGGGGTGCTGGAAGACCAGTTCCGCAGCTACTACAAGAAGGCGGCCCAGGTGAAGGGCTCCACGGGTGAAAACCTGCTCCAGCTGCTGGAAGGCCGCCTGGACAACGTGGTGTACCGCATGGGTTTCTCCGCTTCCCGTTCCGAGGCCCGCCAGCTGGTGCGGCATAATGGCATCACCGTGAATGGCAAGCGGGTCAATATCCCGTCCTACCAGGTGCAGCCCAACGACAACGTCGCGGTGAACGAGGCGGCCCGCAAGCAGCTGCGTATCCAGAACGCCCTGGAAATGGCGCAGCAGCGCGGCTTTGCCGAGTGGATCCAGGTCGACACCAAGGGTATGACGGGTGTTTACAAGTCCCGTCCGGAGCGTGCCGAGCTGCCCGCTGAAATCAACGAGCACCTCGTCGTCGAGTTGTACTCCAAGTAAGCCAACAGGAAAGAGGACTTTTCATGCCGGGCAAGGTCAACGAATTCCTGAAACCGCGTATTGTCGACGTCAAGTTCGCCAGCGATACGCATGCCGTTGTGACCCTGGAACCGCTGGAACGCGGTTTCGGTCACACCCTGGGCAATGCCCTGCGGCGCATTCTCCTGTCCTCCATGCCGGGCTGTGCGGTTACGAGCGTGGAGATCGACGGGGTATTGCACGAATATTCCAGTATGGAAGGCGTGCAGGAAGATGTCATCGACATCATCCTGAACCTCAAAGGCCTCGCGCTGAAGATGCATAACCGCGAAGAAGCCACCCTGACTCTGAGCAAGAAGGGTCCGGGTGTGGTGACCGCCGCGGATATCACCTTGGACCATGACGTGGAAATCATCAATCCGGATCATGTCATTGCCAACCTCACCAAGTCAGGTGAGCTCAACATGAGCCTGAAGTTGGCCATGGGTCGTGGCTATGAGCCCGCCACGGTGCGCACCGAATCCGAGGAAGGCAGCCGTCCCATCGGCAACCTGCAGCTGGATGCCTCCTTCAGCCCGGTGCGCCGCGTTGCCTATTCCGTCGAACGCGCTCGTGTGGAACAGCGCACCGACCTGGACAAGCTGATCATCGATATCGAGACCAATGGCACCATCGATCCCGAGGAAGCCATTCGTCGTGCTGCGACGGTCCTGCAGGATCAGCTCTCGGTATTTGTGGACCTGAAGGGCAAGCAGGTGATCGAGTCCGCCAAGGAACAATCCGATGTGGACCCCATCCTGCTGCGGCCGGTGGACGACCTGGAATTGACCGTGCGTTCTGCCAATTGCCTCAAGGCGGAAAGCATCTATTTCATCGGCGATCTGATTCAGCGCACGGAAGTGGAGCTGCTCAAGACACCGAACCTGGGCAAGAAGTCCCTGACCGAAATCAAGGACGTCCTGGCCTCCCGTGGCCTGTCCCTGGGTATGCGTCTGGAGAACTGGCCACCGGCCGGTTTGAAGGATAAAGAACAGCAGTCCGCCTGAGTGCGGCAGTAAAGGGTAACAGCAATGCGTCACCGTAATTCAGGGCGGCAACTGAGCCGCAACAGCAGTCACCGCAAGGCCATGTTTCGCAACATGGCAGCCTCTTTGCTGCAGCACGAAGTCATCAAGACCACCGTGCCCAAGGCCAAGGAGCTGCGCCGTGTAGCCGAGCCGCTCATCACCATGGCCAAAACCGACTCCGTACACAAGCGCCGGCTGGCCTTTGACCGCCTGCGTGACCGTGATGTGGTCACCAAACTCTTCAACGAGTTGGGTCCCCGCTACAAGGAGCGTCCTGGTGGTTACCTGCGCATCCTGAAGATGGGCTTCCGGGCCGGCGACAAAGCGCCCATGGCCCTGGTGGAACTGGTCGATCGTCCGATGGACGATGGCACCGAGGCCGCCGCCGAGTAACGGCACAGGTACAGCAAAACAAAAGCCGGGCACTGCCCGGCTTTTTTGTTCTATGTTATGTAGGAGCGGCCTTTGGCCGCGAACAGCTTGGGCAACCTATTCGCGGCCAAAGGCCGCTCCTACAGTCCCGTCATTGCCATGCGGCAAGGACACCCGACATGATCGCATTGTTTACTGATTACGGTCTGGCGGGTCCCTACGTGGGCCAGCTCCATGCCGTGCTGCAGCAGGAAGCGCCCGGTATACCAACCATTGATCTGATGCACGATGCCCCGGCCTTTGCGCCCCGCCAGGCCGCCTACCTGCTGGCGGCCCTGGTGGAGGAGTTTCCCGTGGGCACGGTTTTCCTCGGTGTGGTCGACCCCGGCGTCGGCGGTCCACGCCGGGGCGCCATCCTGCAGGTGGACGGTCGCTGGTTCGTAGGACCCGACAATGGCCTGTTCAACGTCGTGGCGCAGCGTGGCCAGACCCTGCGCTGGTGGGATATGAAGTACCGGCCATCACGTCTGTCCACGAGCTTTCATGGGCGCGACCTGTTCGCGCCGGTGTCCGCCATGATCGCGCGTGGTGCGCGGCCACCCGGAATTCCGGTGGTGCCTGTGCAACGCATCAAACCCACCTGGCCGGATGAACTGGGCGAAGTCATCTACATCGATGGTTTCGGAAACGTCATGATCGGCATCCGGATGGAGGCGTTGCCAGAGCAGGTTCGGCTGGCGGTAAGCGGCGAACCCATACCGCAGGCCACGTGCTTTTCCGAAGTGCCAGTGGGCAGCGCCTTCTGGTACGCAAATTCCAGCGGCCTGGTGGAGATTGCGGTAAACCAGGGCAATGCGGCCGCGCAGCTGGATCTCGTGGTCGGTGATACCGTGGCAGTGGTGTCGGGCTGAAGCCCGATATCCGCCTAGGCGCGCAGTTTCTTCCGCCCCTTGGGCTTGCCGCCACCGGCGCGCACCAGCATGGGTTTGAGAAAACGTCCCGTGTGTGAATCGGGATGGTTGGCGATGTCTTCCGGTGTGCCCTCGGCCAGGATGCGCCCGCCGCCACTACCGCCCTCGGGACCGAGGTCGATGACCCAGTCGGCGGTCTTGATGACATCGAGGTTGTGCTCGATGATGACGACACTGTTGCCGTGGTCGCGCAGGTGATGCAGCACCCGTAGCAGTTGCTCGATGTCGTAGAAATGCAGCCCGGTGGTGGGCTCGTCCAGGATATACAGTGTGTTGCCCGTGTCGCGCTTGGACAATTCGCGGGCCAGCTTGACGCGTTGTGCCTCACCGCCGGACAGGGTGGTGGCGTTCTGCCCCAGGCGCAGGTAGGACAGGCCCACGTCCAGCAGGGTCTGCAGCTTGCGCTTCACCACGGGCACGGCCTGGAAGAATTCCAGTGCGTCCTCCACCGTCAGCTCCAGCACTTCGTGGATGGTCTTGCCCTTGTAGCGGATATCCAGGGTCTCGCGGTTGTAGCGCTTGCCGTGGCAGACATCGCAGGGCACATAGATGTCCGGGAGGAAATGCATCTCCACCTTGATCACCCCGTCCCCCTGGCAGGCCTCGCAGCGGCCGCCCTTGACGTTGAAGCTGAAGCGTCCCGGCGCGTATCCGCGTGAGCGTGCCTCCTGGGTGCCGGCGAACAGGTCGCGGATGGGCGTGAACAGGCCGGTGTAGGTGGCCGGGTTGGAGCGTGGAGTGCGGCCGATGGGGCTCTGGTCGATGTCCACCACCTTGTCAAACTGTTCCAGGCCCTCGACGGCGCGGAAGGGCGCCGGCTCGGTGGCGGCGCCGTTGAGTTCCCGTGCCGCGTACAGATAGAGGGTGTCGTTGATGAGCGTGGACTTGCCCGAACCTGACACGCCGGTGACGCAGGTCATGAGGCCGACGGGGATGTGGGCATCCACATCCTTCAGGTTGTTGCCGCTGGCACCCAGGATGGACAGCAGGCGCTTGGGATCGCGCGGTGTGCGTTGGGCCGGGATCGCGATGGCGCGTTGACCCGACAGGTACTGGCCGGTCAGGGATTGCGGGTTGGCCATGATCTCCGCAGGTGTGCCCTGGGCCACCACCTGGCCGCCATGGACGCCGGCGCCCGGGCCCATGTCCACTACGTGGTCCGCGCTGCGGATGGCGTCCTCGTCATGCTCCACCACGATCACCGTATTGCCCAGGTCACGCAGGTAGCGCAGCGTGTTCAGCAGCCGCTCGTTGTCGCGCTGGTGCAGGCCGATAGAGGGTTCGTCGAGGATGTACATCACCCCCACCAGGCCGGCGCCGATCTGGCTGGCCAGGCGGATGCGCTGCGCCTCGCCGCCGGACAGGGTGTCGGCGCTGCGTTCCAGCGACAGGTAGTCCAGGCCTACGTTGACGAGAAAGGTGAGCCGCGCGCCGATCTCCTTTAGGATCTTGCCGGCGATCTCGCCGCGCCGGCCGGGCAGGGTGAGTTCGGCGAAGAAGCGCTGTGCCTCGCCCACGGGCAATGCGGTGAGGTCGGACAGGCGCCGGTCGGCCACGAATACATGGCGGGCGGCCTTGTTCAGACGCGTGCCACCACATTCGGAGCAGGGGTGGGTGCTGAGGTACTTGGCCAGTTCCTCGCGCACGGCATTGGATTCGGTTTCCCGGTAACGGCGTTCCAGGTTGGGGATGATGCCCTCGAAGGCATGGCGGCGAATGGTGAAGCCGCTGCGTTCGTTGATGTACTGAAACTCGATGGTTTCCTTGCCGCTGCCATGCAGGATGATCTGTTGTACCTTTTCCGGCAGTTCGTCGAAGGGGGTGTCGATGTCGAAACCGTAATGGTCCGCCAGCGAGCTGATGAGTTGGAAATAATAGGCGTTGCGCCGGTCCCAGCCGCGCACCGCGCCACCCGCCAGGCTCAGGTGGGGGTGGGCCACCACGCGCGCGGGGTCGAAGGTCTGGCGCACGCCCAGGCCGTCGCAGCTCGGGCAGGCGCCTACCGGGTTGTTGAAGGAGAACAGGCGCGGCTCCAGCTCCGCCAGTGAGTAGCCGCACAGGGGGCAGGCGAACTTGGCGGAGAACACCAGTTCCTCGCGCTCCGGTTCGTCCATGAAGGCCACGCGTGCCAGGCCGTCGGACAGGCGCAGGGCGGTCTCGAAGGATTCCGCCAGGCGCAGCTGCAGGTCCTCGCGCACCTTGACGCGGTCCACCACGGCCTCGATGCGGTGTTTCTTGCGCAGGTCCAGGGTCGGCGGCTGGTCCAGCTCCACCACCTTGCCGTCGATGCGGGCACGGATGAAGCCCTGGGCGCGCAGCTCCTCCAGGATATGCACGTGCTCGCCCTTGCGGTCTTCCACCACCGGCGCCAGCAGCATGAGCCGGGTGCCATCTCCCAGGGCCATGACCTGGTCCACCATCTGGCTGACAGTCTGCGCCTCCAGGGTGGTGTCATGTTCGGGGCAGCGCGGCGTGCCCACGCGCGCGAACAGCAGACGCAGGTAGTCGTAGATCTCGGTGATGGTGCCCACGGTGGAACGCGGGTTGTGGGACGTCGACTTCTGCTCGATGGAAATGGCCGGTGACAGCCCCTCGATGTGGTCGATGTCGGGTTTTTCCATCATCGACAGGAACTGGCGCGCGTAGGCGGACAGGGACTCCACGTAGCGGCGCTGACCCTCGGCATAGATGGTGTCGAAGGCCAGCGAAGACTTGCCGGAACCGGACAGGCCGGTGATCACGATCAGCCGGTCGCGGGGCAGTTCGAGGTCGATATTCTGGAGATTGTGGGTGCGGGCGCCCCGAAGCCGGATGGTGTCCATGTCGCGTGTCTGCTGCAAATCGAACCTGTTACTATACGGCGTTTCCACACCCGGCAGCAAAGGAAACCCCGCTCGATGAAAGGCAGTCCCGGCCCCGATGGCATGAGCTCCACCGAGATCCGGGCGGCCTTCTCCCTGGCCGGGATCTATTCCCTGCGCATGCTGGGGTTGTTCATGATCCTGCCGGTGTTCG
>DATHUT010000044.1:0-3487 GCA_035462005.1 Gammaproteobacteria bacterium
CGAAGTGCTCGGCACCCGTCAGGCCCAGGCTGGCGGCGCTGTCGCCGGCCTGGAACTGCAGCGGCAGGATGCCCATGCACACCAGGTTGGTGCGGTGGATACGCTCGTAGCTCTCGGCGATGACGGCGCGCACGCCCAGCAGGCGCGGACCCTTGGCGGCCCAGTCGCGCGACGAGCCGGAGCCGTATTCCTTACCGGCGATCACCACCAGCGGCACACCCTCGGCTTTGTACTGCATGGCGGCGTCGTAGATGGACATCTGCCGGCCGTCGGGCTGGTGCAGGGTGACGCCGCCCTCGGTGCCGGGCGCCATCAGGTTGCGCAGGCGGATGTTGGCGAAGGTACCGCGCATCATGACTTCGTGATTGCCGCGCCGTGAACCCAGGGAGTTGAAGTCACCCTGCGCCACGCCGTGCTCCAGCAGGTACTTGCCTGCCGGGCTGTCGGGCTTGATGGCGCCGGCGGGGGAGATATGGTCGGTGGTGACCGAGTCGCCGAGCAGGGCCAGGGCGCGGGCGCCCTGGATGTCGGTGACGGGCGCGGGGTCGCGGGTCATACCCTCGAAATAGGGCGGGTTCTGGATATAGGTGGAGTCGTCCCGCCAGGCGAAGGACTGGCCCTCGGGGGAGGCCAGGTCGATCCAGCGGCTCTCGCCCTCGTAGACCTCGGCATAGGCACTGGTGAATTCCGCACGGTTCACGGAGTTCAGGATGGTGTGGTTGATCTCCTGCTGGCTGGGCCAGATGTCCTTCAGGTATACATCCTGGCCATCGCGGTCCTGGCCGATGGGGTCCTGGTACAAATCGATGTCCATGGTGCCGGCGATGGCGTAGGCCACCACCAGGGGCGGCGAGGCCAGGTAATTCATGCGTACCTCGGCGTGCACGCGGCCCTCGAAGTTGCGGTTACCGGATAGCACGGAGGTGACAGACAGGTTGCCCTCGGCGATGGCCCTGGAGACCGGTTCCGGCAGGGGACCGGAGTTACCGATGCAGGTGGCGCAGCCGTAGCCCACCACGTGGAAGCCCAGGGCCTCCAGGTCGTCGAGCAGGCCCGCCTGTTGCAGGTATTCGGTCACCACCCGCGAGCCGGGCGCCAGGGAGGTCTTCACCCAGGGCTTCACCTTCAGTCCCCGTTCCGCGGCCTTGCGCGCCACCAGGCCGGCGCCAAGCATGACGCCGGGGTTCGAGGTGTTGGTGCAGGAGGTGATGGAGGCGATGACCACGGAGCCGTCGTCGAGGGTAACGGACTCGCCCCCGACTTCGGTTGTGACGGTCTTGCTGTGCAGCTTGCGCTCGGTCTTCAGCGCCTGCAGCGCCTCACGGAACATGACCTTGCTGTCACTGAGGGGCACGCGGTCTTGGGGACGCTTGGGCCCGGCCAGGCTGGGCACTACGCTGCCCATGTCCAGGCTGACGACACTGGAATAGGCAGCCTCCGGCTGGCCGGCCACGCGGAACATGCCCTGTTCCCGGGCATAGGCCTCCACCAGGGCCACCTGCTCGTCGCTGCGCCCGGTCAGGCGCAGGTAGTTGAGGGTCTCGTCGTCGATGGGGAAGATGCCACAGGTGGCGCCGTACTCGGGGGCCATGTTGGCCAGGGTGGCGCGATCCGCCAGGGACAGGTGGTCCAGCCCGTCACCGAAGAATTCCACGAACTTGCCTACCACGCCATGCCTGCGCAGCTGTTCCACCACGGTCAACACCAGGTCGGTGGCAGTGGCGCCCTCGGGAAGGCGACCGTCGAGCCGGAAACCGACTACCTGGGGGATGAGCATGGAGATGGGCTGACCGAGCATGGCGGCTTCCGCCTCGATGCCGCCCACACCCCAGCCCAGCACGCCCAGGCCGTTGACCATGGTGGTATGGGAATCGGTGCCCACCAGGGTGTCCGGGTAGGCTTGCAGCACGCCGCCGTTCTCCTGGGCGAAGACGGTGCGCGCCAGGTATTCCAGGTTCACCTGGTGGACGATGCCCGTATCGGGCGGCACCACTTTGAAGTTGGAGAAGGCCTTCTGGCCCCATTTCAGGAAGGCGTAGCGTTCCTGGTTGCGCTGGTATTCCAGCTTGGCGTTGAGGTCCACGGCGTCCTTGCTGCCGAATACGTCGATTTGCACCGAGTGGTCGATGACCAGCTCCGCCGGCTGCAGCGGGTTGATCTTTTCCGGGTCGCCGCCCAGGGCCTGCATGGCGTCGCGCATGGCGGCCAGGTCCACTACCGCCGGCACACCGGTGAAGTCCTGCATCAGTACACGGGCCGGGCGAAAGGCGATCTCGCGGTCAGGTTCGGCCTGGGGATCCCACTGGATCAGGGCGCGAATGTCCTCGGCGAGCACGGTCTTGCCGTCTTCGTAGCGCAGCAGGTTCTCCAGCAGCACCTTCAGGGAGTAGGGCAGCCGGCTGACACGGTCCTGTTCCGCCAGGCGGGTAAGACGAAAGATTTCGTAGGTCTTGCCCCCGACCGGGAGGGTTCCGCGGGTGGAAAAACTGTCGTTCATGTTCACTCCTGAAATCGGCTGGGCTGCGGAAAGGGCGTCGCAAAAGCGCGTAAGTATGCGGCATCCGGCGGCGAGCGCCTAGTCCGGGCAGGCCGGGAACAACCTTAAATTACACATTAGATAAAGCCAATAAGCTTATGAAATACAAAATATACACCTGTAGGAGCGGGCTGGCTACCCGGCTCAGTGCAGCGTCTCCCGTTCCTGCTTTAGCCAGCGTTGTGCCGCGGTGACCACTTTGCGGCGGGACAGGAGCAGTTTCCAGCGGCTGCCGCCCGCCTGGCGCCAGAGCACGGCGGAGCGGATGGCTGCCAGCAGCAGGGCGCGGATCCAGTTGGCGTTGTCGGGGTTATCGAGCTGGTTCTGGTCGCCCTGCACCATGATGCGGGGGGTGAGGGTACTGACGGTCTGCTGGTAGGTCTCCGCCAGGCTGGCGATGACATTGGTGTGTACCAGGGAGAAATAATCGGCCTGGGAGAGGGCCAACTCCACGCCGGTCTTGATGCGCTGCAACAGCTGCGGGTGCTGGCCGAGTTTGCGTTCCAGGTGGAGGATGGTGATGGCATAACGGCTCAGTTCCAGGTCCGGCTTGTCGGGCTTGCCTTCCAGCTGCTGCCGCACCAGATCCAGGCCGGTGCGCAGCCCGGCCAAGCTGCCATAGACCTCCAGGGCGCTGTCGGCGTCGAGTTTGAAGATGCTGCCGATGCTGGTCTCCAGGGCCTGGGTATCGCGAGGACGGCCATGGGCGACCTGCTGTACCAGCCGGCAGGCCTGCAGCAGGCCTGCGATGGCGAGGGCGCGTTCGGCTTCGGTGCGGTGCATGGGGCTTCGGTTCCTCCTGGTTGTGGTAATGATTCGCTATTTACGTTGAGCCAACAAGAAAACCTTGTAAACGCCAAGAGCGCCAAGGTCGCCAAGTTCGCCAAGTTCGCCAAGATAATCCTTGTTATCACGGGGATGCCAAGAAGAATGGCACTGGTTCAAGCCGGA
>DATHUT010000045.1:0-4862 GCA_035462005.1 Gammaproteobacteria bacterium
CAGCAATATGGTGAGCGGCACGAACAACACCGAGATGCCATCCAGGCCCACCAGGTATTGCACGTTGAGGCTGGGGATCCAGTCCCCTTGTTCCACGAACTGGAAGCCGGACGCGGCGGAGTCGAAACGCCACAGCAGGAACAGGGCCAGGCACAGATCGACCAGCGCCGTGCCCAGGGCAATGGCACGAGCCTTGCCCGCGTCGGGCGCCAACCACATGAGCAGTGCGCCCACCGGCATGGAGATGAGCATCAGGCTGATGAACGGAAACGTGCTCTCAGTGCCCATGCCATTCAGTCCTTAGGTGAGTGGTCTCGTGTTCACCGCAAAGGCGATACATCATTTCAATTTCCCCCACCGCCATACAGCGCCGCCAGCGGTTCCAGCGCGGGCTCGATCAACACCAGCCATGGCTCGGAGTAAAAACCCACGCCCAGCAGCACCAGCACCATGCCCAGGGCGATGACCAGTTCCAGCGGCCGGGCGCTCTCCACGGTGGCTGCCTCGCCTTCGCTCGTGGTGGCGAAGAAGGCGCGCTGGAAGGCCCACAGCAGGAAGCCCGCGGCAGCCACGTTGCCCAGCGCGGCGGCGATGGTGACCAGGGCGCCAAAGCGATCGATGGTACCTTCCAGCATCAGGTGGGCGGCATCGAAGCCGGGCGTGCCGGGCATGCCGATGATGGACAGGCCGCCGATCAGGAAGGCGATGCCCAATACCGGGATGGAATCGAACAGGCCGCCGAGGCGCGTCAGCAGCAGGGTGCGTGTACGAAGATGGATGAAGCCGGTCGTGAACAGCAGCACACCGATGGCCAGGCCGAAGTTGATTGCCAGCATGACGCTGCCCTGCAGCGCGAGGGGATTGAGGCTGAACAGGCCGATCATCAGCACGCTGGTATGACTGACCACGGCGAAGGCGAGCAGGCGGCGCAGGTTCACCTGCAGCAAGGCCATCAGCGCGGCATAGAAGACGCCGGCCACGGCGAAGCCCACCACGTAGGGCTGCCACTGCATCACCGCCTCGGGCAACAGCGGCAGCACGAAACGCAATAGTCCGTATACCCCCACCTTGAGCCCCAGCAGCAGCACCCCGGCACTGGCCACGGTGCCGTGTTCCGCCATCAGCGGCAGCCAGCCATGCAGGGGGAACAGCGGGGTGCGGATGGCCAGTGCGTAGAACAGCAGAAAGAACACCACGGTCTGCAGGGCGCCGGGCGGGCGGGTCTGCAGCAGGTCGGCAAGATCGAAGGACCAGTTACCGGTCAGGTTGGCGTGGTTCCAGCCCAGCAGGAACACTCCCGCCAGCAGCAGTGCCAGGGCGGTGCCCATGAACTGCAGGTAGCGGCGCATGGCCAGGCTGTCGTTGCCGGAGGTGGCCCAGTGCCACAACAGGTAGGCGACCGCCAGCAGTTCGATCGCGAACAGCAGCGCGAAGGCCAGCAGGTCGCGGGTGGCGAACATGCCCATGAGGGCCGCCTGGATGACGAAGATGGCGGCCAGGTAGCGGTGTGCCGGTTGCAACTGCCGTACCCGTCCGTAGAGGCCGACCATCAGCGCCAGCAGCGCGGTCAGCAGCATGAACAGCAGGCTCACCCCATCGATGGCGGCGTGGTACTGCAGGGCGCCGGGCAGCATCACCTGCTCGGCCAGCTGCAGGACACCCTGGCCGGGCTGGAATTGCCGCAGCATATCCAGGGCAAGCAGCAGTTCGGCGCCCAGCAGCGCCAGGCCCACCTGGGCCACGCGGGCATGGCGGCGCAACAGCAGCATCAGCACCAGGCCGAACAGGGGCAGCAACTGCAGGCTGCCCAGTACGGGATAGGCGGCCTGTGTGCTCCAGTGGATTTCGCCCAGTAGCATGATGGCGCGGCCTCAGAGAATCACGACAAAGGTGGCCAGGATGACCAGCAGCAGGTAACGAGGGTGGCTGAGCAGTCGCTCCACTTCCGTCAGGTAGGTGCCGAGACGCTGGATCAGGGTCTGCAGGCCCTGTTCCCCGCCGCGCAGCACCAGCCGTTCCTCGAACCATTGCAGGCCACTGGCGATCCATTCCATCAGGTGGCCCGCGGCGCCACGCGCGCGCCCCACGTCACCGGTGTCGCCGTCGAGCAGCCCGCCCTTGAGGTGCTTGCGCTGTTCCCACTGGGCCAGGGACGACATCAGGCTGATGGAGGCAGGCAGGCCCACCATGCGGTTGACCACGTGCTCGTCGAAGGCGCGCACGTCGCGCGCCAGCGCCAGTGTTGGCCGCACCAGCAGCCAGTTGGCCAGGGGGTCGAGCCAGAAACGTTGCAGTGCGGCGGTGTGCAGCCAACGCCGGCCGCGCAGCCAGGCGGGTACCGGCCGCGTCGGGCGGTGCATCAGGTGCATCAACGCCGGGGCGCTGAGGAACTGGAAGGCGCGCCAGGTCGCATGCAGCACCAGGTGCCAGGCCGCCAGTTCGAACCAGCCGAGTCCGCAGGCCAGGAACATCAGGCCCACCTGGGCGCTGGTGGAGAACATCAGCACACTTTTTACGTCGGTCTGCACCAGGCCGCCGAGGAAACCGTACAGGGCGGTGAGGCCGCCCACCAGCACCAGCAGGGCGAGCAGCACCGGGGTCTGCATCAGCAGGGGTTCGAGGCGGATCACCAGGTACACGCCGGCATGCACCATCAGCGCTCCATAGAACAAGGCGCTGGAAGGGGTGGGGCCTTCCAGGGCGCGGGCGATCCAGGGTGCGAAGGGCACCTGGGCGGACTTGGCGAAGGCCGCCAGCAGGAAGCCCGCCGCCACCAGGGCGGCACTCAGCTGGCCCAATTCGTCGGCACCCCGGGCCAGGCCGTCCCATTCCAGCGTGCCCAGCAGTTGCAGGCACAGGAACAGTCCGAACAGGAAACCGGCATCGCCGATGCGGTTGCTGAGGAAGGCGCGGGTGGCGTTGATGGTCGCCACCGGACGCTGGTAGGCATAGGCGATCAACAGGTAGGAACTCACCCCCGCCAGCTCCCAGCCCACGAAGGCCAGCGCGGCGTTGCCCGCCAGCACGATGAGCAGCATGGCGCCGGTGAACAGGGACAGGATCATGAAGAAGCGCTGGAAGCCCGTCTCGCGGTGCAGGTAGTTCACCGAGAAGCGGGTGACCAGCAGGCCGATGAAGGCCACCAGGGTGGCCACCACCAGTGCATAGCCATCGAGGGCGAAACTCACCAGCACCTGATACTCGCCACTGGCCAGCCACTGCCCCAGCACCACCTGGCCGGGCGCGGCACCGGTCCACAGGGCCTGTATATCCAGCACCAGCAGGATCAGCAGCGACAGCAGCGCGGCGCCGCTGGCCATCCGCGCGGTGCCGCGTTCGCCGGCTTCGCCACGGTTGCGGCCCAGCAGCCAGCCGATGCCGATCCAGGCCGCCGCCAGCCAGGGCAGCAGGGGAACCAGCCAGACCAGGGACTCAGCCATGGCGGGCCTCCTGGCGGATCAGCGCCGGTGGCAGGGGTTCACTGTGACCGGTGAACCAGTCCGTCGAGCAGGCCACCTGTGCCGGGGCTTGCGCATTCCCCTCCCAGGGCACGAAGCCGCGCTCGGGATCGAACACCTGGATGGCGTCGCTGTCCGGGTCCTTGGCGCTGAGCAGCAGCCAGCCCTTGCCGATCAGCTGCTGCAAGGGCGGCTGGCGCTGGTAGATGGCGGTGAGTGTCTCGATCTTCGCCTCCACCAGTACCTGCAGGCGCATGGCCTCGTGGATCTCGATCATCTGCCGTGGCAGGCCGGTGCGCAGGTCGCCGGCGGTACCGTCCATCACCCCGAACAGGCCGGTGACGTTGTGGGTGACCTTGGAACCGCAGCCATAGTGTTCGTTGTTCACGGTGGAGAAGTAGTACTCCAGGTTGATGCCCGCACCCACCGGTCCGGCGGCCAGCAGGATGGCCTCCAGCACCTTGCCCTCGGGATCCTTGGTGGGGTCGTAGGAGATCAGGAACACGCGCCGGTCCCAGAAAGCGCCCTGGCTGATGGCGCGGCGGCCGATGAAGGCGGCGGCGTTGGTGGCGTGGCCCAGTTCCGGGCGCGCCTGGCTGAAGTCCAGGCTGCGGCCGCGCATGTGATGGGCCGCCTGTTGCGGCCCCGGGTCACGGGGCGCCGAGGCCAGCCGCCGGCAGCGTTCCCGGGCGGAGGCCACACTGGCCGCCTGCAGGGTCTGGCGCAATTCTTCCCAGGCGCCGCGCAGGGCCGCGGGGATGAGGTCGCTGTCGTACCAGTCGATGGTCTCGTCGGCGGTGTTGTGCTCGGCGCCCAGGAACCAGGTGTCGGCGGGGATGTTCCAGCCGCGCCCGGCGAGAATGGCGCGTACCTCGGGCCGGTTGGCCATGGCCGCGAACACCCGCGCGTTGGGTCCGCCGTGGCGGCCGCTGCAGGCGCCGCAGTCGTAGGCGGCGAGGTGCGGATTGTTCTGGCTCATGGAGCCGTGGCCCATCATCACCACCAGTGGCGCCAGTTCGTCGGCCAGGCCCACGGTGCGCAGGAACCCTTCCACCCGGTCGGCCTGTTCCTCGGTGGTGAAGCCGAGGCGCGGATGTTCCGGCGTGGCTGCGCGCTTCTCGGTGGCCTCGATGGCGGCCATGGTGGGTACCGGGATGTCGAAGCGTTCGCGCAGGCGCGCCACCCGGCCACCGAACGCGGTGGGCGCGAACACCTTGAGGGCGAGCACCGCCAACGCGCCCGGCGCCGCCAGGGCGACCAGCAGAGCGCTGGACAGCAGGTTGCGGCGCGTCTCCTGGAACAGCAGTTCCCGTAACCGCAGCCGCCAGCCGCGCCGCGCGCGGTGCTGTTGCAGCTCCGGTTCGTGCCCCGGACGCACGGTCTCGCGCACCTCGTGGGCGGGGG
>DATHUT010000046.1:0-3671 GCA_035462005.1 Gammaproteobacteria bacterium
TGCGGGCGACGAAATCGGTTTCGCTGTTCACTTCCACCATGACGCCACGCTTACCATCGGCGTCGATCTCGATCATGATCAGGCCTTCGGAGGCCACGCGGCCGGCCTTCTTGTCGGCCTTGGCCGCCCCGGACTTGCGCAGCAGTTCCACGGCCGCTTCCATGTCGCCACCGGTTTCCACCAGCGCCTTTTTGCATTCCATCATTCCGGAGCCGGTACGCTCACGCAGTTCTTTTACCTGCGCTGCAGAAATAGACATTGCTCTTCCCCTTACGAATTCGTTATTCGGTGCGGGAGGGTACCCATCGGCACCCTCCTCCGCGCGGATGCGATCCGCTTACTGGCTGGCAACGCTCGGATTGCCCTCGGCGTCCAGCTCCACGAAGTCGTCGCTTTCGCTGGTCGAGCGGTGGGCCATGGTGTTGCGGCCTTCCATGATGGCATCGGCTGCGCCGCGAACGTAAAGCTGCACGGCGCGAATGGCGTCATCGTTACCCGGGATCACGTAATCGACATTTTCCGGCGAGTTGTTGGTATCCACTACGGCCACCACCGGGATACCCAGCTTCACAGCCTCGTTGACGGCGATCTTCTCGTGGCCCACATCGACCACGAACATGGCGTCGGGCAGACGATTCATGTCCTTGATGCCACCCAGGCTGCGCTCCAGCTTTTCCATCTCGCGGCGCATCATCAGCGCCTCTTTCTTGCTGAGCTTGTCGAACGTGCCGTCCTGGGACATGGCTTCCAGGTCTTTCAGACGCTTGATGGACTGGCGCACGGTCTTGAAGTTGGTGAGCATGCCACCCAGCCAGCGGTGGTTCACATAGGGCATGCCGGCGCGGGCGGCTTCTTCGCGGACGGTGTCGCGAGCGGAACGTTTGGTGCCCACGAACAGCACACTGCCGCGGTTGGCGACCAGGCTGCCCATGAAATTCATGGCATCGTTATAGAGCGGAAGGGTCTTTTCCAGGTTGACGATGTGGATCTTGGAACGCTCGCCGAAGATGTACGGCGCCATCTTGGGGTTCCAGAAGCGGGTCTGATGACCGAAATGCACGCCTGCCTCAAGCATCTGGCGCATGGTTACGTTCGACATGGGATTACTCCGTTGTAGGGGTTCGGGCTGACATGCACCCCAGACTGCGACCCTGGCCTTGCGGTTTCGGGCACCCCGCCGTCTGTGTCGGTGCATGCGTGGATTTTGCCAGCCGGGGTATTTCCGCTGACCAATCAGGGAAATGACAGACCCGGCTTAACAAGCGCGACTTTATACCATACACTGCGCGGAACGACAATCTTTACCGTCACTTACGGGCAATCCGCCCCACAGCAGCCGAATCCCATGCCCGTTAGCATCAAAACACCGGAAGAAATCGAAAAAATGCGCGTCGCCGGCCGCCTGGCCGCCGAGGTCCTGGAGATGATCGGTCCCCACGTACAGGCCGGCATCAGCACCGATGAGCTGGACCGTATCTGCCACGACTATATCGTGAATGTGCAGGACGCCATCCCCGCCCCCCTCAACTACCGGGGCTTCCCCAAGTCCATCTGCACCAGCCTCAACCACCAGGTCTGCCACGGCATCCCGGGGGACAAGGTCTTGAAAAACGGCGATGTCCTCAATATCGACGTCACCGTCATCAAGGATGGCTTCCACGGCGATACCAGCAAAATGTTTTTCGTGGGCGAGCCCTCGGTGATCGCCCAGCGCCTGGCGCGGGTGGCCTACGAGAGCATGGTGATCGGCATCGGCATGGTGAAACCCGGGGTGCGCCTGGGGGATATCGGCCACGCCATCCAGCGCCACGCCGAAAGCCACCATTACTCCATCGTGCGTGAATACTGCGGACACGGCATCGGCCGGGAATTCCACGAGGACCCCCAGGTGCTGCACTACGGCCAGCCAGGCACCGGGCTGGCGTTGGAACCGGGCATGACCTTCACCATCGAACCCATGGTAAACGCCGGCAAGCGCCACACCAAGCTGCTGCGCGACGGCTGGACCGTGGTCACCAAGGACCACAGCCTGTCCGCCCAGTGGGAACACACCATCCTGGTCACGGACACGGGCCATGAGATCCTGACCCGGCGCCCCGACGAAACCTTCTGAAGGCAGCCGCCCACTCCCCGTGACCGCTTCCTCCGCCCCCGATCATGCCCAGTGGTTCTCCCTGCCCGGGCAGGAACCGGGTCCGGCCACGCCAGGCCGTATCCAGGCGTACCGCTCGGCCCTGGAAGCGGGCCACGCGGCCCTCAAGAAACAGTTTGCCGCCGGTACCGATGCCGCCGAACTGGTGCGTGCCTTGTCCTGGCTGGTGGACCAGTTGCTTACCCGCGCCTGGCGGGAACAGATCGACCACCGCAGCGAGCTCGCCCTGGTCGCGGTGGGTGGCTACGGGCGCAGTGAACTGTTGCCCGGTTCCGATATCGACCTGCTGATCCTGCTGCCGGACGATGCCGCGGACGGACCCTACCGGGATGAATTGCAGCGCTTCCTCGCCTTCCTTTGGGACATCGGCCTGGAGGTCGGCCACAGTGTGCGCAGCCCCGGGGAATGCGCTGAACAGGCACGCCAGGACGTCACGGTCATGACCAACCTGGTAGAGGCGCGCTTCCTGGCCGGTGACCCGAGCCTGTTCGAGGCCATGGGCGAGGTGACGGCGCCGGATCGCCTCTGGACCAGCCAGGCATTCTTTGCCGCCAAGCTGGTGGAACAGAAAGCCCGCCACGCCAAATTCCACGACACCGCCTACAAGCTCGAGCCCAACATCAAGGAAAGCCCCGGCGGACTGCGCGACATCCACATGGTGGGCTGGGTGGCCAAACACCATTTCGGCGCCGACCGCCTCGAGCAGCTGGTTGACCACGGCTTCCTCACGCCGCGGGAGTTCCAGGCGCTGACCCAGGGACAATCCTTCCTGTGGCGGGTACGCTTCGCCCTGCACACCCTTACCGGTCGCCACGAAGACCGCCTGCTGTTCGACTACCAGCGCACCCTGGCGCAAGACCTCGGTTACCGCGATAGCGACCACCAGCAGGCTGTGGAGCTGTTCATGCGTGATTACTTCCGCAATGTGCAGGAACTCAACCGTTTGAATGAAATGCTGCTGCAACTGTTCCGCGAGGTGATTCTGCATGCCGGCGATACTACCGAGCCCCATGTCATCAACGAACGCTTCCAGTCCATCAAGGGCTTCCTCGAGGCGCGCGACGACCAGGTGTTCCGGCGCGACCCCTGCGCCCTGCTGGAGGTCTTCCTGCTGCTGCAGCAGCACCCGAAACTGGAGGGCGTGCGCGCCTCCACCATCCGCCTGATCCGCGCCCACACCTGGCTGATCGATGCATCCTTCCGCCAGGATCCCAGGGCCCGCCGCCTGTTCATGGAGATCTTCCGCCAGCCCACCGGACTGACCCTGGTGCTGCGCAAGATGAACCGCTACGGCGTACTGGCAGCCTATATCCCCGTATTCGCCCGCATCGTGGGGCAGATGCAGTACGACCTGTTTCACGTATACACCGTGGACGAACACACCCTGTTCCTGGTGCGCAACCTGCGCCGCTTCACCGTGGAACGGTTTGCCCATGAATTCCCGCTCTGCAGCGAAGTCATCCAGACCCTCCCCAAGCCGGAATTGCTCTACCTCGCCGGCCTGTTCCACGACATTGCC
>DATHUT010000047.1:0-6237 GCA_035462005.1 Gammaproteobacteria bacterium
ATCATCGAGGCGCTGCAGGGCTGGATCGGCAAGGATTGAACCCAGCCTCAGCTGCGGATGCCCTTGCCCTTGTTCAGCAGGTGCAGGCTGAAGCTGAACAGCCCGGCCACAAAGCCGATGATGATGGCGTAGGAAGCCAGCAGGTTGATGTCGCTGATGCCGAGAAAGCCATAGCGAAAGGCATTCACCATGTACAGGATGGGATTGATGAGGGATGCTTTCTGCCAGAACTCCGGCAGCATGCTGATGGAATAGAAAATGCCCCCCAGGTAGGTCAGCGGGGTGAGTACGAAGGTCGGGATGATGGAGATGTCATCGAAGCTGTTGGCGTAGATGCCGTTGATGAAGCCGGCCAGGGCGAACAGCATCGAGGTCAGCACAACCACGCTGATGATCACCGCAAGATGGTGGATCTGCAGGTTGCTGAACAGCAGCGACACCAGGGTCACGGCCAGGCCCACCGCCATGCCGCGCGCCACACCGCCGGAAACGAAACCGAGCAGGATGAGGTAATTCGGCGTCGGCGACACCAGCATCTCCTCGATATTGTGCTGGAACTTGGCGCCATAGAAGGACGACACCACGTTCGCGTAGGAGTTGGTGATCACCGCCATCATGATCAACCCTGGCACGATGTAGTCCATGTAGCGCACGCCATCCATATCCCCGATCTGGGAACCGATCAGGGTGCCGAAGATGACGAAATACAGGGCCGTGGTGATCACCGGAGGCAGGATGGTCTGGATCCAGATGCGCGAGAAGCGCAGGATCTCCCGGAGCACGATGGTCTGGAAGGCGACGAACTTCTGCCGGGCATTCATGGCCGCACCCCTTCCTGGCGGTCGTTGTCCACCAGGTGCATGAACAGCTTTTCCAGTCGGTTGGTTTTGTTGCGCATGCTCAATACCTGGATGTCCAGGGCCGTGAGATCGGCGAACAACTGGTTGACACTGGTGTCTCGGGAGATGTCCGCTTCCAGGGTGGTGTCATCCACTCGTCGCAGGACATGGCCCGGGATGCCCGGCAGGCTGGCCAATGGCCGCGCCAGGTCCAGTACGAAGGTCTCCATCTGCAGTTGGTAGAGTAACTGCTTCATACCGGTATTCTCGATCACCCGGCCCTCATCGATGATGGCGATGTTGCGGCACAGGTTTTCCGCTTCCTCGAGGTAATGAGTGGTGAGGATGATGGTGGTACCCTGCTGGTTGATGGTCTTGAGGAACTCCCACATGGAACGACGGATCTCGATGTCCACGCCGGCAGTGGGCTCGTCGAGGATCAGCAGGCGCGGGCGGTGCACCAGGGCGCGGGCGATCATCAGCCGGCGCTTCATGCCGCCAGACAGGTTGCGCGCCATGCTGTGACGCTTCTCCCACAGGCCAAGCTGTTTCAGGTATTGCTCGGCCCGTGCGTAGGCCACCTTGCGCTCGATGCCATAGTAGCCGCCCTGGTTGACCACGATCTCCACCACCGGCTCGAACACGTTGAAATTGAATTCCTGCGGCACCAGCCCCAGCTGGGACTTGGCGGCGGTCAGTTCCCGGTCCAGGTCATGGCCGAAGATGGCCACCTGGCCGCTGGTCTTGTTCACCAGGGAGGTGATGATGCCGATGGTGGTGGATTTGCCGGCGCCGTTGGGGCCGAGCAAAGCGAAGAAGTCCCCCTCGGCCACTTCCAGGTCGATGCCCTTGAGGGCCTGCAGGCCATTGGCATAGGTCTTGGTGAGCTGGCGTATGGACAGGGCGGCGGTCATGTCAGGACCTGGTTGATTCCGGATGCGGGCAGCGCGCGATGGTAGCACAGGCAGGCAACGGGATCAGTCCGGGAAGCGTGCGGGAACCCCTGTAGGAGCGGGCCCATGGTGAAAGGCCTACCGTGACACCATCATGATCAGCAGTACCACGAACAGCACCACCAGGCCGATGGGCAACAGCAGTTTCTGCCAGTCTTTTGCAGTGGCCTTGCGGCTCTCCTCCAGGGATGCCTTGAGGCCGGGACGAAACCAGAACAGGAGGGCCACTACCAGGGCACCAACGAGCAGCATTTCCCAGGTGGCGGGGGATTCCACGGTATCAGCCGCCGGCCAGGGAGCGCAGGTAGGGCACGAAGGCCAGCACCAGGACTGTGCTCGCGGCCAGGTTCAGCCACAGGATGCGCCGGTAGCGGCTGCGTGCCGGAACCTCGGCATCGATCATCCAGACCCGGCTCATGAGGGCATCGAGCAGCAGGCCCATGAGCACCACGGGGGAGAGGGCGGGGACCAGCACATTGGTCACCAGTGCCCAGCCGTCCCGGACTTCCCGGGCATCACCACCCGGTGCCAGTATCACGAGGGAAAGGGTGATGGCCAGCAACAGCAGCCGCATGGGGCCGATCTGGAGGATAAAATTTGTGCTCATCTGAGGCTTCCTGACTGGCGGCGGGATGCCTGCCAAGTCCGCTACCCTAACAATCCCGGTACTCCATGATCAAGACAGTGGGGTATGGCAACTCGACCGCAAATCGCTATTGCAAGTGAGAACGATTATTATTACCATATTTATCCATTCACACAGCCGCTCCCCTGGAAAACCATGAAGACAGTACTGTTCTCCATCCTGTTGCTCCTGATGCCGGTGTTCGGTCCATTTGCCCTGGCCGCCGAGGTCAATCTCTATTCCGCCCGCCAGGAGGCCCTGATCAAACCCCTGCTGGACCGTTTCACGGAACAGACCGGTATCCAGGTCAACCTGGTGAGCGCCAAGGACGACACCCTCATCAAGCGCCTGGAGAGCGAGGGCCGCAACAGTCCCGCCGACCTGCTGCTGACCGCCGATGCCGGACGTCTGCACCGGGCGCGTGAACTGGGGATACTGGCGCCGGTGGAATCGAGCCTCCTGGAGCAGCGCATTCCCGCCAGCTACCGCGACCCCGAGGGCCACTGGTTCGGCCTGTCCCTGCGTGCCCGTCCCATCCTCTATGCGCGCGACCGGGTCGACCCCGAAGCGCTGTCGACCTATGCCGACCTCGCGGACCCACGATGGAAGGGACGTATCTGTATCCGTTCCTCGGACAACATCTACAACCAGTCCCTGGTGGCCGCCCGGATCGCGACCCATGGCGAGGCGGAGACCGAGGCCTGGGCACGCGGCCTGGTGGCCAACTTCGCCCGACCGCCTCGTGGCGGCGACCGCGACCAGATCAAGGCCGCCGCCGCCGGCCAGTGCGATATCGCCATTGCCAATACCTATTACCTGGCCGCCATGCTCAATGATTCCCAGGAATCGGAGCGGGCCAGCGCGGAACGCCTGGCGGTGTTCTGGCCCGACCAGGACGGCTCCGGGGTACATGTGAACGTCAGCGGCATTGGCTTGACCACGGCGGCCCGCAACCGGGAACAGGCACTGCGGCTGATGGAATTCCTGGTAAGCGACGAGGCACAACGCTGGTATGCCGATAGCAATCATGAATACCCGGTGGTGGAAGGCATCGAGGCCAGTGACACCCTCAAGGCATGGGGGACCTTCAAGCCGGACGGGATCAACCTTTCCGAGCTCGGCCGCTATAACGCCGACGCCCTGCGCCTGATGGACCGCGTGGGTTGGCGCTAGCCGGTCAGGGTGAACACGAGGCTCCGGCCACTTTTGCCGGGACCTCCGGCGGCCTACAATAGCCGCTATTTTTCCCCTCAACCTGGACTATTCATGAACGACCTACTGCGGACGCCGATATACCTGAAAAGCCAGCGCATGCTCCCTCCAGGTGCTCGACATACTGTCAAGTATGCCTGCGCGCCTTCCGGTCCGCGCCACGCTGTCTTTTCAGGCATCTCGACGCCCTCGCTACGGCAGTTCATGAATAGTCCAGGTTAACGGCGTGGCGTGTTCCACACTGGGTTTTTTTTGCACACAACGCATTCCTTGCACAATCCCCTGACTTGGTCTTTACGGTGGCCGAGCCCATGGCGCGCGGGCGTGATCCTGACTGCCCTGGTACTGGCCCTGCCAGTGCTGACAGTGTTCGGCTTCGTGTTCCAGCCGGCCGGCGAGGTGTGGCGTCACCTGGCCGATACCGTGCTGAAGGATTACGTGCTCAACTCTGTGCTGCTGCTGCTGGGTGTCGGCATCGGTACATTGTTCGGGGGGGTGGCCAGTGCCTGGCTTTGCTCCATGTGCCAATTCCCGGGGAGGCGGGTATTCGAGTGGGCGCTGTTGCTGCCCATGGCCATGCCGGCCTACATCATCGCCTACACCTACACCGGCATGCTGGATTTCGCCGGCCCGGTGCAGACCGGCCTGCGTGATCTGTTCGGTTGGTCCTATGGTGACTACTGGTTCCCGGAGATCCGCTCCCTCAGCGGTGCCATCGCCATGCTGTCGCTGGTGCTCTATCCCTATGTCTATCTGCTCGCCCGTGCTGCCTTCCTGGAGCAGTCCATCTGCGTGCTGGAGGTGGGCCGAACCCTCGGCGCGGGTCCCTGGACCGGTTTCTTCCGCATCGCCCTGCCGCTTGCACGCCCGGCGGTGATCGCCGGCCTGTCGCTGGCGCTGATGGAGGCACTGGCTGACTACGGCACGGTGCAGTATTTCGGTGTGGCCACCTTTACCACCGGTATCTTCCGCACCTGGTTCGGCCTCGGCGATGCCGCCGCCGCGGCGCAGCTGGCGGCGCTGATGATGAGTTTCGTGTTCATCCTCATCGTGCTGGAGCGCTGGTCACGGCGCCAGGCCCGTTATCACCACACCAGCGGTCGCTACCGGCATCTGCCGCGCTATCAACTGCGCGGCTGGCGCGCTGTGGCCGCCTTCGGCCTGTGTCTGTTGCCGTTGTTGTTGGGTTTCCTGTTGCCAGCGGGGCAGTTGCTGGTGTGGGCAGTGGCAACGGCGGAGAAAACCCTGGATGCCGAGTTCCTGCGCCTGGTATTGCACAGCCTCGGCCTGGCCGGCGCGGCGGCCGTGCTGGCGGTCTTGCTGGGCCTGTTCATGGCCTATGGCAAGCGTCTGCGCGGATCCTACGGGGTTGCGGCGGCGGTACGCGTAGCGGGCATGGGCTATGCCGTGCCCGGCACGGTCATCGCCGTGGGCGTGCTCATCCCTTTTGCCTGGATCGACAACCGCATCGACGCCTGGATGCGTGCCAGCTTCGATATCTCCACCGGCCTGCTGCTGAGCGGCACCCTGGTGGCCCTGCTGTTTGCCTACACCGTGCGCTTCCTGGCGGTATCCCTGCAGACTGTGGAGGCGGGGCTCGGCAAGATCAAGCCCAGCATGGACGATGCGGCGCGCTCCCTCGGCCTGCCACCCAACCAGGTACTGGCGCGCATCCACATGCCCATCATGCGCGGCAGCCTGCTCACGGCCTTGTTGCTGGTATTCGTGGATGTGCTCAAGGAACTGCCGGCTACCCTGATCCTGCGGCCCTTCAACTTCAACACCCTGGCGGTGCGCGCTTTCGAACTGGCTTCCGATGAACGCCTGGCGGAATCCGCCACGGCGGCCCTGGCCATAGTGCTGGTAGGCATCATTCCGGTTATTCTCCTGAGTCGTTCCATTACCCGCGCACGTCCCGGCCATGAATAAACCAGACACCGCCGCTCCGCTCCTCGAAGTCGACCGCATTCGTGTCCGATACGGCGACCTGCCGGTGGTGGAGGACATGTCCTTTCACCTGGACCAGGGACGGATCGGCTGCCTGTTGGGGTTGAGTGGCTGCGGCAAGACCACGGTGCTGCGTGCTATCGCGGGCTTCGAACCCGTTTCCGAGGGCGAGATCCGTCTCGGTGGCCAGGTCGTGAGCCGGCCGGGCTGGAGCCTGGCGCCAGAGCAGCGCCAAGTCGGCATGGTATTCCAGGATTTCGCCCTGTTCCCACACCTGACCATCGCCGACAACATCGCGTTCGGTATCCGCCAGCAGGCGGCGTCCCGGCGCGAGGCGCGGGTCCTCGAGCTCCTGGAACTGGTGGGCCTGGGTGCCTATGCCCGCGGCTATCCCCACCAGCTCTCCGGGGGACAGCAACAGCGCGTCGCCCTGGCGCGGGCCATTGCCCCGCGCCCGGCCCTGATGCTGCTGGATGAGCCCTTCTCCAGCATGGACAAGGATCTGCGCGAGCAACTGGCGCGCGAAGTGCGCGCCATCCTGCGCCACGAATGGATTAAGCCCGGCCTGGTCACCCATGACCAGCTGGAGGCCTTCCTCATGGCCGATGAGATCGGGGTGATGCACGCCGGCCGGCTGGAACAATGGGGTTCCGCCTATGAG
>DATHUT010000048.1:0-13362 GCA_035462005.1 Gammaproteobacteria bacterium
CGTGCTGGAAGGGGATGTCGAGGTAGGGCAGGATCAGTCCATCCGCCATCAGCGGGATGACATCGTCCACGTGGGGGTAGGGGTAGACATAGTGCAGCCGCACCCATACGCCCAGGTCGCCCAGGGCGCGGGCCAGGTCCAGGAAACGGGTCTTGAGCGGCTTGCCGCCCCAGAAGCCGGTCTGGTATTTCAGGTCCACGCCATAGGCGCTGGTGTCCTGGGAGATCACCAGCAATTCCTTCACCCCGGCCCGCACAAGGTGTTCCGCCTCCTGCATGACGTCGCCGATGGGCCGGCTGACCAAGTCGCCGCGGAGGGCGGGGATGATGCAGAAGCGACAACGGTGGTTACAGCCCTCGGAGATCTTCAAGTAGGCATAATGCTGTGGCGTGAGCTTGATGCCCTGGGGCGGAATCAGGCTGGTATAGGGATCGTGTTCGGGGGGCAGGTGTCGGTGCACGGCGGCCATGACTTCCTGCAGGGCATGGGGACCGGTGACGGCCAGTACCTGGGGGTGGGCCTGCTGCACGATGTCGCCCTTGGCGCCCAGGCAACCGGTGACGATGACCTTGCCGTTTTCCGCCAAGGCCTCGCCGATGGCGTCCAGGGATTCCTCTACGGCGGCGTCGATAAAACCGCAGGTATTCACCACCACCAGGTCGGCCTGTTCGTAGCTGGGGCTGATCTGGTAGCCCTCGGCGCGCAACTGGGTGAGGATCTGCTCCGAATCCACCAGTGCCTTGGGGCAGCCCAGGCTCACGAACCCGACTTTGCGTTCCATGTTACATACCGTTCTTGAACTTGGGATCGAAGGTCTTGCCGCTGGCACGTACTGCTCGCAGGGCCAGGGCGTATTCCTTCAGGATGCCCAGGGCAAAGGGGATGCGTTCGCGGAAGTATTCGTCTGCGCTGGCCAGATTCTCGCCCTCCTCGTTGAGGACCTTTTCCACATTGCGCACGATCACCTGTTCCGGGATGTAGCAGAGGCGATTGTTCTTGTAACTGCTCATGCGCAACTCGGCGATGGGATAGGCTCCGCCGTCGCCGCTGGAGACGGCGCACAGCAGGGCGGGCTTGTGGGCCAGCTCGCCCTTACTCCACATGAGAAAGAAATTCTTCAGGCCCGAGGGTGCCATGCCGTGCCACTCCGGGCTGATGACCACGAAGGCGTCGCTGGCGGCCAGCTCCGCGGAAATGGGCGCCAGTCGTTCCTTCCACTCGGGGTTGCCATCCCAGATGCCCTCGTCCCACAGGGGCAGGGGGAAATCGGCCAGGTTGAAGAAGTACACCTCCTCGCAGAGTCCCTGTTCGAGCAGGGTCCTTTCGATGAAGCGGCCCACCTTCCCGCTTTCGGAACCGGCGCGGTGACTGCCGCAGATGACACTGAATTTCATGAAACAAACCTTGGAGAGCGAATGACCGGCCATTGTACCGGAATGCCCTGGGGACGTCCCGCCGGGCCGGGAATATCCTGATGGACCCCGGGTATTTGAAGCGGGATAATCCCCGCCATGGAAGCCCTGGATCCGCACACCCTGGACCGGCTGCGCCAGCGGATGGCGGCGCATCACCTGGCGCTGCGCCTCGGCATCGAACAGGAGGGCGAAGCGCGCATCTTCGGCCAGGGACGCACCTTCTTTCACCCCGAGAACTGGCGCACCCTGACGCGCCTGCTGGGTGCCGGTCTGCATCTCAGCGGGTTGCGCGGCTGGGCGCGGCGCAACGCCCGCCGTATCCAGCTGCACCACAACCCGGTGGTGGTGCCCCATCTGCCGGTGGCCTTCGAGGGCTTCCAGGTGCTGCACATCACCGACCCGCACCTGGACCTGGCCGAGGACGTGCCCCATGTGCTGAGCGAGGCGGTGCGGAACCTGGATTATGACCTGTGCGTGCTCACCGGGGATTACCGTTTTCGTACCCATGGTTCCTGCCGCGACGCCATCGAGGGTTTGCGGCGGCTGCGCACGCACTTGCGCGGCGAGGTGCTGGCGGTACTCGGTAACCACGACAGCCTGCGCATGGTGCCGGCCATGGAGGACCTGGGGATCGCGGTACTGCTCAATGAATACACAGTCCTGGAACGCCAGGGCGCGCGGCTCTATGTGGCAGGCATTGACGACCCCCATTATTACCGGGCCGACAATCTGGAAAAGGCCGCCGAGGGCATTCCTGCGGGGGTGACTTCCATCCTGCTGGCCCATTCCCCCGAGATCTTTCGCCAGGCGGCCCACAGCGGTTTCGACCTGATGCTGTCCGGCCATACCCATGGCGGTCAGATCTGCCTGCCCGGCGGCATCCCCATCACCTGCAATGCCCACTGCCCGCGCGCCTTCTGTTCCGGCGCCTGGCGCTTCCGGGGCATGCAGGGCTACACCTCGCGCGGCTCGGGGGTGTCTATTCTCGATGCCCGCATCAACTGCCCGGCGGAGATCACCCTGCACCGCCTGACCCAGGGCAGCGGCAACCTGGGATAACCACCCGCAGGCCCGGCTCAATAGGGCCGGCGGCGAATGTTGAGGGCGTAGAGGATGCGCGACAGCAACAGTTCCAGCAGGACGAAGGCCAGCACCAGGACCAGGATATCCAGCAGGGCGAGCTGCAGCATGGGCGCTACCAGTAGCAGGGGCAGCAGGGCTTCCGGCACCTGATCCAGCAGCAGGGCCTGGCCACTGGGCTGGATGCCGAGACGACGCTTGAGGAAGCTGGAACCCAAGTCACCGGCCATGGCACCGAGGGCGATCAGGAGGCCTAGCCGGGCTTCCAGGCCCAGCAGCAGGGCCATGACGGGCGTGACGGCCAAGGCGGCCAACAGGCCGCGCCAGGTCTTGGAGGCACCCAGCCAGGGTCGTCCGTCCCAGGCGCGCCGCCCGCCGTCGATTGCCCGGGCCCAGCGTGCACCGAACCACTTGCGGGCCAGGATGGGCATGCCATTGGCGGTGATCAGCAGGCTCAGCAGTTGCAGGTCGCGGAGGTAGTGATCCATGGTTTGAGAGTGGCCTGCTCGCTGTAGGTGAAGTGCACACGGCAGTCAGTACTATTGGCTCCAACATTGGGTACCCCGTCATGCCCGCGAATACGGGCATGACGGGGTAAGCGAAGCATAGGGACAGAACAAAAGGGAGGCAATCATGAAGGCGATACAGATGCTGGCGCCCGGTGGTCCGGAGCAGTTGCAGTATGTCGAGCTTGCGGAGCCGGAACTGGAAGATCCCCGCCAGGTAAAGGTGCGCCTGAAGGCGGCGGGGGTGAATCCCGTGGATGCCAAGCTGCGCAGCCGCGGCCTTTTGTATCCCGAGGCCCTGCCGGCCATCCTGGGTTGCGACGGCAGCGGGGTGGTGGTGGAGACCGGGGAAGCGGTGACACGGCTGCGGGTGGGCGATGAGGTCTGGTTCTGCAACGGCGGTCTGGGTGGTGCGCCCGGCAACTATGCGCAGTATTGCCTCCTGGACGAGGCGGTCGCGCGCCTGAAGCCGGCCAGCCTTAGCTTCCAGCAGGCCGCGGCGGCCCCGCTGGTCCTGATCACCGCCTGGGAGGCACTCTACGATCGCGCCGGTCTGCAGGAAGGCCAGACGGTGCTGGTACAAGGGGGCGCCGGCGGCGTCGGCCATGTGGCGGTGCAACTGGCGCGGCTGCGCGGGGCGCGAGTGTGTGCCACGGTGGGCAGCGAGGCCGGGGCCAGGTTCGTGAAAATCCTCGGTGCGGAACGGGTGGTGCGTCATGACCAGGAGGATTTCGTGGCTGCGGTGCAGGACTGGACCACGGGACGGGGCGTGGATGTGGTACTGGACATCATGGGCGGCGCGGTATTCCAGCGCAGCCTCGCCGCCATGGCCCATTACGGCACCCTGGTCACCCTGCTGGAACCTGGCCCCGATGTGGACTGGAAGGAGGCGCGCAACCGCAACTTGCGCATCGGTTTCGAGCTGATGCTCACCCCGCTGCTGGGCAGCCTGCCCGACGCGCGTGCCCACCAGGGTGAGATTCTGGACCAATGCGGACGCTGGTGCGACGAGGGCCGGCTGCACATCGAGGTGGCCCAGGAATTTCCCCTGCGCGAGGCCGCCGCGGCTCATCGCGCCATCGAGACCGGCCATACCCATGGCAAGCTGGTGCTGGTGATGAATTAGGCGCCTACCCCACCTGGTCGAGGATGCGGCGCCGGAAACGGGCACCCAGGCGGTTGGCGATCTCGGCGCAGGCTTCGATGTCGACGCCGGGTAGGCCATCGATAGCCGTGACCGTCACCTCGGGGACCTGGTCCACGGCACGCTCGATGAATTCCAGCATCGCGCCGTAGCTTCCCTGGCGCAAGGGCCGGCAGTGGGCGTTGTAGAGTTCCTCGTCCTGGGCATTGAGGGAGATGGACAGGGCATCCACGCGGCCCTTGAGCCGGGGGGTGATATCCAGGCCGTGGTAGAGGTTTGCAAGGCCGTCGGTGTTGATGCGCACCGGCTTGTCCCGCGCTTGCATCGCCTCGCTCACCTGCAGCAAGGTGTGCAAACGCCGGGTGGGCTCGCCAAGGCCGCAGAACACGATTTCGTCCGCGGGGGCAGGGTCGCCGATGGCCTCGAGCACCTGGCTGCAATCGGGTTCGCCACGCAGTTTCAGGCGGTAGGACTGTACATCCCAGCGACCGTTGAACTTGGGGCAGAAACGGCAACGCAGATTGCAGTGCGAGGTGATGTTCAGATAGCGCTTGCCGCGGATGTCATAGGCGATGGTGCCTGTGGCCGGCGAGACGGGCATGGGATATCTCCTTGATCTGGCTATAAGCTTTCCACGGACAGGGAAGCAGGGCCATGATCCTGGTCAAGTCGGCAGGTCGCGCGGCGCTTTCCGGGTCAATAATAAGACAATTCGGCCGCTACCCTGTATGGGAGACATTTCATGCAGTGGGAGGCACACAAGGTGAACGCAATGCAGGATCGGGAAATCAGTAAGTGGGATGTGGCCCTGGAGGCACTAGCCCGGGAGGAATGCCGCCGGCTGGGCAGGGCGCTGCGGTTGGAAGACTTCCGGCGCCTGGCGCAGGTGCATGCCATCCGCCTGGACGACATCATGGTCACCATGTTCGAGCTGGTCATCCAGGGTGAGTGGATCTACCGGGACGCCGATGGCCACGCCCAGACATTTGATCGCGATACCCTGGACGGTCTGTATGTGAACCGTCGACTGCAGGAGCAGGATTTGCAGGCCTTCACCGGTAGCTGGCAGGCCCTGAATTGACCCGAATAGATTATTTTAGCCATTGTCGTCACCATCCTGTACTACACTGAACGCAGGGCCTACGGTAAAAACAAAAAGAAGCCAACTGCCTGGCTCCGCAACGAATGCACAGGATGCAGTCATGTCGAGGATATCCGGGATTGCGCCGTGGCTGACGGCCGGCAATCCCTGCCGTTTGGGATGTGGGGGTAATGCCGATGGACGAATGTCCGGCTGACATGACCCTGTATGCCCGGATCGTGGAACAGGTACCGGATGGTTTGGTGCTGACGGATGCTCGCGCAGGCGATCACCCTATCACCCATGCAAACCAGGCTTTCGAAACCCTGACGGGCTATCGTCGCGAACAGGTGCTTGGCCGCCACCCCCGTTTCCTGCTGCCCGAGGATGCCGAGCCGGAAATCCACCGTGATCTGGCCAGCTGCCTGGCGGCAGACTCCAGCGCCACCTTGACCATGCCCGGCATGTGTGTCGATGGCAGTTGCTTCTGGATAGAGCTGACCACGATGCCGCTGCGCGATGAGCGCGGACAGGCAAGTCACTGCCTGGTCGTGTTCCGGGACATCAGCCCGCTGGTGGGCCTGCAGGAGCAGGTGCAAATCCTGGAGCACGAACTCGAACTCAGCAGCCGGGAACTGGTCAAGCTGGCGACCCGCGATACCCTCACCACCCTCTATAACCGCCGCTATTTCCTCAAACGCCTGGAACGGGAATGGCAGCGTTGTCTGCATGACCAATGCCCCCTGGTGCTGTTCAATATTGGGTTGGACGATTTCAAGCATTTCAACGAAGCCATGGGTACCCCAGCGGGCGACGAATGCCTGCAGCGCGTAGCCCACATCCTGCAGACCAGCTTTCCCTTGAATACCGATGTGGTGGCGCGCTACGGCAGCGTGGAGTTCATCGCCTCCTCGGACGGCATGACCGAGGCGACCGCCATGACCCTGGCGGAAAGCATCCGTCGGCGGGTCTGGGAGTTACCCCTGCAGGACCCCGACGGCCAGCCCCTCAGCGCCAGTATCGGCCTGGTGTCCGGGATTCCCGATCCCGACCTCGATCCGCCCCGCTTCATGAGCGCCGTGTCCCGTGCCCTCGCGGATGCCAAGCGTCAGGGTGGAGGTCGTGTCTGTCTGCGGCCCTTGAGGAGCGGGGGATAAAACCTTGCAATTCGGACGGTTTTAAGGTACCCAGGGAGTTCCGCAACAGGCTGGATGTCGGTTATGAGCTCCGTCAAGGCGCAGGGCCATGGGGATCCACGAATACAGGCATTGGAATTGCAACTCGCCCTGCGCGAGTACGAAATCCGCCTGCTCAAGGAAACCGCCGATGCCCTTACCGGTGAGCTGAACCTGGACCGGTTGCTGGCCCTGGTGACGGACCGGGCCCGCGAGTTGATCCAGGCGGAAACGGTGCTGATCCCCATCCTGGATCAATCCTGCCAGACCTATACCTACCGTGCGGGCTCCGGCAAATACAGCGAAGAGATCATCGGCCAGACCCTACCCCTGGAAATCGGTATCTGTGGCTGGGTGTGGCGCAACCATCGTGCCTGGTGGCGGGGCGTGCTGGAGGAGCTGGCGCCCGAGGAACGCAATCGCTGGGAACACGAGGCCGGCACCCTGATCATGGTGCCCCTGTTCGGCAAGAAACATTTCCTGGGTGGCATTGCCGGCATGAACAAGCGCGGTGGCGAAACCTTCGACCAACGCGATCTGGACCTGCTTACCATGTTCGGGAGCCAGGTCAGTATCGCCATCGAGAATGCCGTTACCTTCGAGGCCCTGGAGGCGGAAAAACGCAGGGCCGAACAATACCAGGAAGAACTGCGTAGCCTCAACCAGGAGCTGGTGGCCATCAATGCAGACCTGGAACACATGGCTTTGTATGACAACCTTACCGGGCTGGCCAACCGTTACCTGGTCCAGGATCGCTTGCAGCAGGCGATCTTTCGTGCCGAACGGGATGAGGAACCCCTGGCGATCCTGGTCGTGGATCTGGATCGATTCAAGGATCTCAACGATACCCTGGGACACAATGTCGGTGACCAGTTGCTGAAGGAGGTGGGTATCCGCTTCCAGAACAAACTGCGTCATGCGGATACTATCGGTCGCTTGGGTGGGGATGAATTTGCCGTGCTGCTGCCCAAGGCCGGTGTCGAGACCGCCACCCTGGTGGCGGAGCATCTGTTGCAAGCCCTGCAATTTCCAGTAGAGCTGGAAAGCGGCAGTTACGTGGTATCGGCCAGTATCGGCATCGCCCTGTACCCCGAGCATGGTGATGATATGCAGAGCCTGCTGCGGCGGGCGGACGTGGCCATGTACGTGGCCAAGCGGGCGAAACAGGACTGGTTTCTCTATGATCCGCAGCAGGATGAACACACGCCCCGCCACCTGGCCCTGATGGCCGACCTGCATGGTGCGCTCGAACACGGCCAGATGCAGCTGCATTACCAACCGAAACTGGACCTGGCCTCCGATCGCATCATCGGCGTCGAGGCCCTGATGCGCTGGCAACATCCCGGGCAGGGTGCTATTCCCCCGGACCTGTTCATCCCGGCCCTGGAGCAGAGTGGCCTGATCCGCCGCTTTACCGCCTGGCTGCTGGACGAAGCCATTCGCCAATGCGCGGCCTGGCAGGACATGGGCCTGGAGCTTGGCATGGCGATCAACCTGTCCATGTACAACCTGCGGGACAGCCAGATGCCCGTCCAGCTGACCATGTTGCAGAAGATGTGGAAGCTGCCCGTGGGGGCCTTGATGATGGAGGTCACGGAAAGCGCGGTCATGAACGACCCCCATCATGTATCGGAAGTACTGGAGACCCTGACGGCATCGGGTATCCATTTTTCCATCGATGATTTCGGTACCGGCTACTCTTCCCTCAGCCATCTCAAGCGCCTGCCGGTCAGTGAGCTGAAGATCGACCGCTCCTTCGTCAAGGACATGACCCGGGACCGGGACGACGAGGCCATCGTGCGTTCCACCATCGACCTGGCCCACAATATGGGCCTGCGGGTCGTGGCCGAGGGGGTGGAGTCCCGGGAGGTGCTGGAGCGCCTCCGCCAGCTGGGCTGTGACGCGGTGCAGGGCTACTATATCGCCCGGCCCATGCCGGCGCAGGATTTCCCGGCCTTCCTGGAGGACAGCCCCTGGGGGGTATGTCGCCGCAAGCCTTAACCATTCCGCCTCCGGGCCGCTAGCACAGGGGATCAGACGGAAGGAATCGCACCGTGTCAGCCCCCGCCATGGACACCCTCAAGCCCACAGAGCTTCCCGCGCCGCCGCAGGAGGCCATACGCCTGGTGCATGCCTGTACCCAGGAAGGAGTGGATGCCCGGGACCTGGGGGACATCATCTGTCGTGACCCCACCCTGGCCGCCGAACTGCTGCGGGTGGCCAATTCCGCCTATTTCGGCTTTGCCAGCGAGATCGCCTCCATTCCCCGGGCCGTGACCGTGATCGGGCAGAAGGCGTTGCGCAACCTGGTGCTCTGCCTTGCCATGCGCGATGCCCTGCGAACCGAGCAATTGCCCGCCTTCCCCGTGGAACAGTTCTGGGAGGCGGCGCTGCGTCGCGCCGTCTGCGCCCGCTGCCTGGCGGGCCTGGTACATCTCGACGCGGAAGCCTGTTTCACCGTCGGTCTGTTGCAGGATTTCGGTCTATTGGTGATGTTTCACCTCATGCAGCACCGAATCAGCGAGTGGCGCCGCCTGCATGAGGCCACGCCGGATGCGCGTCTCGAACTGGAACGCCAGCTGTTCCAGACGAGCCACGAGCAGGTGGGGCAGCAGCTGGCCCGGAATTGGAACCTGCCCACCGAGCTGGGTATCGCCATGGGTATGCATCACGCGGGCGCTCCGGCGAATACACCGACTGCCACGGTTCAATTATGTCGGGTTGCGGAATGCGCTGATTGGATGGCGGCCGTGTTCAGCGCTGAGGACAAACGCCTGGCGGTGCGGGAATGCCGTCGCCTGCTCGATGAGCACTTCGGCATTACGGTGGAACAATGCGATGGATTGCTGGATCAGGTGGCCGGGCACATGCAGGAAGCGGCTATCGCCTTTGGTTTTCAGGTCGGTGTCCAGCCGGAGTTCGGCGAGGTATTGCGCCAGGCCAATATGTGTCTGCTGGAAGAGAATCTCAGCTTCCAGGAGATGAACTGGAAGCTGGAACAGATTCTGCGTGAACGGGACCGGGTGGCAGCGGACCTGGCCCGCGAACTGGAGCTGGCCCGCGAGGTGCAACGCAGCCTGCTACCGGCGGAAGGAGGCGAGACCCGCGGCGTGGTGGGCCTGAATCTCTCCGCCCGGGAGGTTTCCGGCGATTTCTATGACTTCTATCGCCTGCATACGGGGCAGGTGGCCTTCTGTATCGCCGACGTCTCAGGCAAGGGCATGAATGCCGCCATGCTGATGGCCAAGACCAGTAGCCTGTACCGTTGTCTCGGCAAGAGCATACTGGATCCATCACGCTTGCTGGCGATGCTCAATCGCGAAATCCTTGAAACTTCCATACGGGGTATGTTCGTCACCATGTCGGCGGGAATCTTCGATCCCGAATCACGCCGGGTGTGCCTTGCCAATGCCGGGCATTTGCCCTCTGTGGTGATGCACGATCGTCGCCTGGTACGCGAATATCCCGCGGATGCGCCTCCGCTGGGCATCGTGCCCGAGGCGGAATTTCCGAGTGTGGATTTTTGCCTGGAGGACCATAGTTTGTACCTATATACTGATGGCCTGCTGGAAGCACGGCTTGCCGGCGGACGTCGCCTGGAGCGGGAAGGGCTGCTCGAACTGCTGGCCAGACACAGTGACGCGGCACCGGTGGAACGGCTGCAACATATTGTGGCGGCAGTGCGTGGCGATTCCGGGGTAATGGATGACGATCTCACCCTGCTCATGATAGAAGGCTGAAACGGTGCTCGAAGACACTGACCCGCTTATTGAACTGCGTTTCCCCGCCCGGCCGGATCGCCTGAAACTGTTGCGCAGCCTGGTGCGGGATGCAGCATCCGCCGTCGGCTTGTCCCGGGCGGATGCCGATAATGTGGTGCTGGCCGTCAACGAAGCCTGTATGAACATCATTCAGCACGGGTACCGGAATGATCCCGATGGTGAAATTCGTCTGACTGTCCACACGGATGGACAGGCCCTGGTGTTTCGCCTGCGGGACGATGCCCCCTGTGTCGATGCCAGCCAGGTGCGCCCCCGGGATCTCGGTGACCTGCGGCCCGGTGGCCTGGGGACGCATTTCATCGACAGCATCATGGATGAAGCCACCTTCGTGGATTGTGGTGGCAAGGGCAACCTGTTTGAAATGATCAAGTTCATACATGAAAGGGGTGAGGGGCATGTCGTACCAGGTAGATGAAAAGGATGGCTATGCAGTGGTGCGGCTGACCGGGGAGGTGGACCTGAATCACTCGCCGGAAGCACGCAAGGTCATTCTGGATTGCTTGCAGAAGCAGATGCCCCTGCTGGTGGACCTGTCCAGCGTGGACTACATCGACAGCTCGGGCGTGGCCAGTCTCGTGGAAGGTTACCAGTTGTCGCGCAGCCGGCAGTTGGATTTCGGCCTCATCGGCGTCAGTGATGCGGCCATGAACGTGTTGCGCCTGGCGCGACTGGACAAGGTCTTCCCTATCTACGCCTCCCTGGAGGCACGCCTGAAGGACAGCCGCTAGCGGGTCTCGCTCATTATGCGCACTTTCATCGAACGGACCGGCGAACGTACCCTGGGGGCTATCGAGGAACTGGGCTACGCTTTCTCTCTGTGCATCGAGAGCCTCTACTGGCTCCTGGCCGGACCCTTCCTGCAACAGCCAGTGCGGCTGTCGGCAGTGAGTGCGGAGATGATGAAGATCGGCGTGCTGGCCGTGCCGGTAGTACTGCTGCTGGCCTTCGCCAATGGCGCCATGATGGCGATCCAGGGTCTGGCCACTCTGCGCGAGTTCGGTGCCGAGTCACAGGTGGTGGCCGGTATCGCCTATTCCGTGACCCGTGAATTTGGTGTGCTGATTGCCGCCATTGTCGTCGCCGGCCGTTCCGGTTCCGCCATCGCGGCACGTATCGGTTCCATGCAGATGTCTCAGGAAGTGGACGCGTTGCGGGTCATGGGCGTGGAGCCGGTGCGGCACCTGGTTGCGCCCATACTGCTCGCCATGCTCATCATGATGCCCGTGCTGACCATGTTCGCCAATGCCGCCGCCATCATCGGCGGCGGCCTCTATACCAGTATGACACTGTCCATGCCCCTGGCCGTGTTCATTGAGCAGTGTTTCGATGTACTCGAGTGGTCGGACCTGGCGCAGGGACTCTACAAGGGGCTGGTGTTCGGTACCCTCATTGCCCTGATCGCCTGCGCCAATGGCTTCTCGGTCAGTGGCGGCGCGGAAGGTCTGGGTCGCTACACCACGCGCTCCGTGGTGCTGTCCATCGCTGCCATCGTGGTCGCCGACATGATCTTCACCTATTTTCTGAATCGCTGAGCCATGATGCCGCAAGCCGCCACCGTTACCGCCAGCACAGCGCCATACGCCATCGAGGTGGAGGGCCTGGTCAGTTACTATGATTCACGGCGTATCCTCGACGAGGTCAGCCTGCAGGTGCGACCCGGCGAGATCATGGTGGTGATGGGGGGCAGCGGCTCGGGCAAGTCCACCCTGCTACGCCATCTGCTCGGCCTCAATCGACCCGCTGCCGGGCGGGTGAGCCTGTTCGGGGCGGATATCAGCCAGGCCTCGGCGCGTGAACTGTACCAATTGCGACGGCATATGGGCGTGTCCTTCCAGAACGGCGCCCTGTTCAACTCCATGACCGTGGAAGAGAACGTGGCTTTCCCTTTGCGTGAACATACCCGCCTGGATGAGCGCACCATTCGCATCATGGCGCGCATGAAGTTGGAAGTGGTGAACCTGGCCGGTTTCGAACGACTCATGCCATCCCAGTTGTCCGGCGGCATGGTCAAACGCGCCGCCCTGGCCCGTGCCCTGGTGATGGACCCCAGCCTGTTATTTTTCGATGAGCCTTCCGCGGGTCTGGATCCGGTGGTATCGGCGGACCTGGACGAGTTGATCCTGCGCCTGCGCGATGCCCTGCGGGTGACCATCCTGGTGGTGACCCATGAGCTGGACAGTGCCTTTCGCATCGCCGATCGCATCACGGTGCTGGACCAGGGCCGCATCCTGATCACGGGCACGGTGGAGGAAGTCCGCAACAGCCCCAGCGAGCGGGTGCAGAACCTGCTCAATCGCCGTTCCGAGGAAATCGATGTGGATCCCGAGGAATACCTGCGGCGCCTGACCGATTGATGAACCTGTGAGTTGACATGAGACGAGACAGTATCAATTACCTGTTGGTGGGTAGCACGGACCTGGCGGCCTGCCTGCAACTGCTCTATGTCCTGTTCCGCCTCACCGGCGGTGTAGGGGAGCGGGATGTCTACCATGTGTATTACGAGCGCGTGGGCGGTATCAAGGCGGGTACGCCGGTTACCTACGAGGGATTCCGGGTCGGTGCAGTGGCCGCCATCCATCCCGAGCGGCGCCCTGCCGGCATGCAGTACCGGGTCGACCTGCGTGTCCGCGACGGTTGGCAGATCCCCGTCGACAGTATCGCCAGGATCTATTCGGAAGGACTGCTGGCGGAAACGGTGATCAACATCGAGGAAGGCGCCAGTGTCGAATTCCTCTCTCCGGGTACCGAACTACAGGGGCAGGCCGGCGTCGATCTGTTCGCGGCCCTGGCCACCGTCGCCGACGAGGTGAGCGGCTTGACACGCGACGGCGTGCGGCCCCTGCTGGACAACCTGGATCGCCGCATCAACAGCCTGGGAGACCAGGTGGGTGAACAACTGCCGCTGATACTGGGCGGCTTGCAGGGCCTGGTGTCCTCACTGCAGGAGAGTGCCGGGCGCATCAACCGCATCCTTGACAGCGACCGGGAGAAACAACTGGTGCGGGTCATCGACAATACCGACCAGATGTCCGCCAATATGCTGCAGCTGTCCGAGGGCCTGCTGGACCTGCAGCAGGAAGCCCAAGTGCTGCTGGAGTCGAGCCATGGCCTGGTGGAGGATAATCGCGAGGACCTGGAACAGTCCATCCGCTCCCTGCGCCGCACCTTGGAGGAGGTTG
>DATHUT010000049.1:0-3895 GCA_035462005.1 Gammaproteobacteria bacterium
TGCACATGTGCTTCACCGGCAATCCGGGCACCGGCAAAACGACTGTGGCGCTGCGCATGGCCGAGATCCTGCACCGGCTGGGTTACGTGCGCGAGGGGCACCTCATCTCCGTGACACGTGACGATCTGGTCGGACAGTATATTGGTCATACGGCACCGAAGACCAAGGAGGTCATCAAGAAGGCGATGGGTGGCGTGCTGTTCATCGACGAGGCCTACTACCTCTACCGGCCCGAGAATGAACGTGACTATGGCCAGGAATCCATCGAAATCCTGCTGCAGATCATGGAGAACAATCGCGACGACCTGGTGGTGATCCTGGCCGGCTACAAGGACAAGATGGACCGGTTTTTCCACAGCAACCCGGGCATGCGTTCGCGCATCGCGCACCACATCGATTTTCCGGACTACCGGTCGGAGGAGTTGCTGGCGATCGCCAAGTTGATGCTGGCCGAACAGAACTATCGTTTCAGCCCGGAAGCCGAGGAAGCATTCGGGCAATACATCGACAAGCGCAAGCAGCTCGAGCATTTCGCCAATGCGCGCTCGATTCGCAATGCCCTGGACCGCGCGCGCCTGCGGCAGGCCAACCGGCTGTTCGCCAGCACCGGCCGCAAGCTCACCAAGCGGGACCTGATGACGCTCGAGGCCGAGGATATCCTCGCCAGTCGCGTGTTCACGGATGGCAGGCTCGACACGGTCGATGCCGAAGGTCCCGGGACGGATTGATCCCGGAGGCTGGGCCATGCATACATTCCTGACCAGCATGCCAACCGCATGAACCTGATGGACCCGCACATCGCCAGCCTCCGCCCCCTGCGCACCATGCCGAAGACCATCGAGGCGGCGTGCTACAACCAGGTGCGCCTCGCCCTGCTTCGGCTCGGCATCCCACTGCGGGTCGCCTTGCCCGAGCACCGGGGCCTCGAGGTCATCCTGGAGAACGACCACTGGTTGTGCGTCGACAGCGCGTTCGACGACCTGCCCATCATGGCCTGGCTCGACTTCGATACCCGCAGGCACAACGAGGCCCTGCACGAGCCGGTTCCCTGCGAACTGCGTCTCTACCACATGCATGCCGGGCTGGTCATGGGCTCGGCACTCGATGCCATGCAACAGTCCCTGGCAAGCAGGCTCGCCGAGGTGGCAGCACCCTGAATCATGGAGCCAACCATATGCAGCCCCTATCCACTTATCTCGCCAACCGAACAGGTCCCTTGGTCTTGTCGCTGCTTCTGTCCTTATTCCTGGCAGGCTCCGCCCAGAGTGACTGGTGGCAGAAAGGTCGCGAACTGTTGGGGAATATCGCACCAGCCAGCGAGACTTCTTCCATCCTCTCCAGCCAGCAGGTGGCCGCGGGGCTGAAGGAGGCCCTGCGGGTGGGTTCGGAAACCGTCGTCGGCCAGCTTGGCACCCTGGACGGTTTCAACGCTGACCCTGAAGTGCGTATCCCACTGCCGCCCACCCTCGACCGGGTGCGTACCGCCCTGGGCAGGGTAGGCATGTCCGGCATGCTCGATGACCTGGAGGTGAAGCTGAACCGTGCCGCCGAGCGCGCCACACCCAAGGCCCGCCAGTTGTTCATGCAGTCGATCGAGGCCATGACCATCGAGGATGCTATGGGCATCTACCAAGGTCCCCCCGATGCCGCGACCCGCTATTTCCAGGGCAGGATGTCAAAACCCCTGGCTGCGGAAATGCGTCCGCTGGTAACGGAAAGCCTGGCGGAGGTGGGCGCGATCCAGTCCTATGATGCCGCCATGAGCCGCTATCGCAACTTGCCACTGGTGCCCGACGCCAAGGCCGACCTGACCGAACACGTGGTGGACCAGGGCATGGAGGGGATTTTTCATTACCTTGCCCGGGAGGAGGCCGCTATCCGACAGAATCCCGCCAAGCGCACCACCGAACTTCTGCGGCAGGTATTCGGCGCCAAGTAAGCCACATCCCCGACCTACAGTTCCCTCGCCCCTGCCTGATTGCCGCCTGCGATCGTAAACCATTGATTAAAAAGCGCCAGTGGTCAGGCAGCTACACTTTATGCAGTAGTCAGGAATATGGGCTACAAGGCAAGGTATTGCGTCATTCCGGCGTATGCCGGAATGACGAGACCCGATTGTAGCGACAAATACTACTCCTGAGTAAGTGGACCACTGCCTGGACTTGTCCCGGCAACACAGGAGGCCACACCATGAACAGACGACATTTCATCATCGGCCTGGCGGGCGTCGTTGCAGTGCCCTCGGCCATCAGCCGAACCGAAAACGGTGCCGAACCTGCCACACCTCCCATCCAAAAGATCGTAAAGAGCGAAGAGGAATGGCGCAGGATACTGACGCCTGCAGAGTTTGAAATCCTGCGTAAGGACGGCACCGAGCCCGCCTATTCCAGTCCGCTGGACAAGGAGACGCGTAAAGGCACCTATGTCTGTGCCGGCTGCGCCCTGCCACTGTTCAGCTCCGAGATGAAATACGACAGCGGTACCGGCTGGCCCAGCTTCTTCACGACCCTGCCCGGCGCGGTCGAAACCAGCCTCGACTTCAAATTGATCTGGCCACGCAAGGAATATCATTGCGCCCGTTGCGACGGCCACCAGGGCCATGTGTTCAATGATGGCCCCGAGCCTACCGGACAGCGCTGGTGCAACAATGGCCTGGCACTCGATTTTGTCCCGGCCTGATCCCGGTGATGTCCTGAGAGGTACTCCCATGTCACACATCGCACTCGTTCTGTTCCTCATCCTGATGTTGCCCGGGCCGCTGTTTGCCCAGCAGGAGCCGGATACCGCCATCTTCGCCGGCGGATGCTTCTGGTGTGTGGAGGCCGATTTCGACAAGGTGCCCGGCGTGCTCGATACCCTGTCCGGCTATATTGGCGGCGAGCGGCCGGACCCCACCTACAAGGAGGTCTCGGTGGGGGAGACCGGCCACGCCGAGGCCGTACGCATCACCTATGACCCCGAACAAGTGAGCTATTCACAACTGCTCGATGTGTTCTGGCGCAGTATCGATCCGACCACGCCGAACCGGCAGTTCTGCGACCGGGGCAGCCAGTATCGCAGCGCCATTTTCTACCTGAGCGAGGAGCAGCGCCGGTTGGCCGAGGCATCCAGGACCGCGCTGGAAGCCGACAAACCCTTTGACGAGCCCATCGTGACTGAGATCAGTCCGGCGGGCGAATTCTATCCCGCCGAGGAGTATCACCAGGACTACTACCGTAAGAATCCCCTCCGATATCGTTTCTACCGCTTCAACTGCGGGCGTGACCAGCGACTGGAGGCGCTGTGGGGTGCCGAGTCGGGCTCGCCATGAGTAGCGGGCGAGTGATTGTTCGATAGCGTACAGACTGGTCACTGGCCGGGGTTCGATAATAAAAAATAATTCAAAACCATGGAGGCAGGCGCAATCGCCAGTCCTGCGGCACTGGGCTGCTTTCTGGAAGGGATTTCTATGTCATGAAACAAACGGACGTGACCACGGTGCTGCTCGTCGAGGATGACCCCGTCGATGCCGGGTTGATCCGGGACGCGCTTGCCGGCCAGGAAGCCGGCCTGTTTCGCGTTGAATGGGTGACGCGGCTGGCCGAAGCGCTCGAACGACTGGACACGGAGGCTTTCGATGTCGTCCTGCTCGACCTGACCCTGCCTGATGGACAGGGTATCGAAGCCTTCGACCGCGTCTTTCGGGCAACAACCGATGCCCTGATCCTGGTGCTGAGCGCAACGAGCGATGAGGAAACTGCGCGCCGTGCGGTCCAGCTTGGCGCGCATGACTACCTGGCCAAGGAGCATGCCGATGCCTATTGGTTGCCGCGTGCCCTGCGTTATGTCACCGAACGCAAGTCGACCGAACGGGTGCTGCGAGCCGCGGAGGAAACACTGTTCGCGGAAAAGGAGC
>DATHUT010000050.1:0-2916 GCA_035462005.1 Gammaproteobacteria bacterium
TTCCCGGCTTCAGCATGCCCATGCTCGATCTCGGCATCATGTCGGGCCTGTTCGCAACCGCCTTCATCATGGCCATGATCGGCTTCATGGAGGCCACCTCCATCTCGCGAGCCCTGGCGGCAAAGACCCGCGAGAAGCTCAATCCCAACCAGGAATTGATCTGGCAGGGCCTGGCCCATATCGTCGGCAGCTTCTTCCAGTCCTATGTGGTCAGCGGCTCATTCTCGCGTTCGGCCGTCGCCGCCAAGGTCGGCGCGCGTACCGGTTTCTATGCCATCGTCAGCGCGCTGGGTGTGATGCTGGTCATGCTGTACCTGACACCTTATCTCTACCACCTGCCCCAGCCGGTACTGGCCGCCATCGTCATGAGCGCGGTGTTCGGGCTCATCGACATCAAGTCGATGGTGCACAGTTGGTCCGTGCGGCGCAGTGACGGCATGGTTGGCCTGGTCACCTTCGCCACCACCCTGCTGATGGCGCCCAGTCTTGCCGATGGCGTGCTGGTGGGCGTGATCCTGACCGTGCTGGTCTTCCTGGCGAGCACCATGAAGCCGCGCAGTGAAATCCTCGGACGCACCGCGCAGGGCGCCCTGGCCGGTGCCGTGACCCATGACCTCGCGCCTGTGAGCGAGCACTATGTGGCGCTGCGCTTCGACGCCTCGCTGGTGTTCATCAACGCGGCCTTCTTCGAGGAAGCCGTGCTGAAGGCTCTCAGCCAGTTCCCCAGCGCCAGCGCTCTGCTTGTGGTCGGCAATGGCATCAACCGCATCGACGCTACCGGTGAGGAAAAGCTGCGCGCGCTGGCACAGGACCTGAACGCGGCCGGTGTCACCCTGATGCTGGCAGGCCTGAAGCGTCCGGTGCGTGAGGCCCTGGACCGGGCCGGACTCATCGCGGTGATCGGCGAGGAGAACATCTTCGCCAGCAAGGACATCGCGGTTCGCGTTCTCGACGAGCGCTTCAAGCAGCAGGACATGGAAGCGGCCGCGTAACTGCGCGGCCGATCAGGGGCGTCCGGCCAGGTACTCCCCAAGGCGGTCGGCGGCCACCAGCACCAGGGCCCCGCTGCGGTGATGCTGCACCAGGCTGGCCTCGGGGATGTCCCCGCGCCAATCGCCCTCGCGCAATACCACGTAGCCATCGGGATGGCGCTCGGCCCAGGCACGCAGTTCCGCCTCGTCCTGGTACACCGCCAGGGGCTGGCGCAGACGGCCGAGAAAATGGAACTCACCCTGGTAATCCAGCGCAGTGGCCAGCGGATGTCCGGCGTTCTCTCGCTCCGCCAGGGCCTCGCTCATGGGCCGCATGTCGAAGGTGGGCGCCATGGCGCGCAGGGCGGTCAGGTGCAGGGCGAGGTACATGGCCACCGAGGTCGCGGCCGCGAGCACCACCTTGGTCTCCAGCGCGCCGACCCGACGGCTCAACAGCCAGAGTCCCCAGGCCACCAGCACCCAGCCCCAGCGCCCGTCCACCAGGGGCAGCCAGTACACCTCGGTGGGTTTGAGATGCACCAGCGCCAGCCCCAGACCACCGATCACCGCCAGCAGGCCCGGCACCCACAAGCGTTCGGGGTATCGTCGTGCGTCATGCCAACAGGAAAGACCATGGGCCACCAGCAGCAGCAGGGCGGGGAACATGGGCAGCAGGTACTTGCCCTGCTTGCCCGCCACCAGGCTGAACAACAGCACCACCGGCAGCGCCCAGGCGAGACACAGGCGCCAGCGGTCGTCGCGCGCCAGGCTGGTGAGTCCCTGCCACGCCCGCGGCCACAGGCTCCAGGGCGCCAGCATCACCGGCAGCAGCGCCAGGTACAGCCACCAGGGCTCGGTGTGGGGCGCCTGCGCACCCATGCGTCCCGCATGCTGGCCAAAAAAGATCGCCTGGCGATAGACCTCGCCACCGGACAGGGCCGCCGGCCATGCCCAGGCCAGGCCGATGGCGGCGCCCAGCACCAGGGCCAGCAGCAGGCCGCCATACCAGCGCGTCCAGGAAGGCGGACGCTGCTCCCGCGCCCACCAGGGCGCCAGCAGGGCCACGGGCAGCACATGCAGCAACACCACCGGGCCCTTGGACAGCACACCCAGGCCGATGCCAAGTCCCATCCACCACCAGCCCCGCGCCGCGCCCCGCCAGGCCCGCACCAGGCCGATCAGGGCCAGCAGCACCGCGCCGGCCAGCAGCAGGTCGAACTGCACCATGGTGTAGAAACCGGG
This sequence comes from Gammaproteobacteria bacterium, assembly GCA_035462005.1. Taxonomy (GTDB): domain Bacteria; phylum Pseudomonadota; class Gammaproteobacteria; order DSM-19610; family DSM-19610; genus JAIVHA01. The sequence continues at coordinate 2,214 of DATHUT010000050.1, forward strand.
CCACAACAGTCCGCCGAGCAGCAGCCAGGGCATCAGGTCCGCCGCGCGCCGATCCTCGGGCCAGAGCAGACGCGCCAGATGGACCGCCAGCGCCATGACCAGCAGGCTCACCAGCGGCGCCACCAGTCGCGGCCACCATTCATTGACACCGAAGACCGCCCAGCCGGCCTGGATCAGCCAGAACAGCAGCGGTGGCTTGTGGCTGTAGGGTTCGCCGTTGAGGTAGGGCACCAGGAAGTCGCCGCGCAGCCACATCTCCCAGGCCACGCCCACGTAGCGGGTCTCGTTCACCGGCAGCAGTGGCCGCACCTCGAGGGCCACGGCCAGCAGCAGACCCCAGAGCGCCAGCAGCGCCGGTATCGCCAGGCGGGAATTCACTTACCGGCGGGTTCCAGGTCGAAATCGGTCCGACGCGCCGATTTCCGGAGCCGGAAGTGACGATAGAGGGACAGGCCGAGCAGGCCGGACAGCAGGAACAGCAGGATGCCGGTGCCGATGCGCCAGAGGGGATCGACGGCAATGCCGCTGCCGATGAGGGCGAACACCAGGGTCTGGGGCAGGTAACCCAGGGCCGAGCCTGCGGCGAAGGGCCGCGTGCCCATGCGGGAAATCCCGGCCGCCAGGTTGGTGGCCAGGTTGCTGCCCAGGGGCAGCAGGCGAATCAGCAGGATGGTGCGCAAGGGATGGTCACCAACAAACTCAT
>DATHUT010000051.1:0-6078 GCA_035462005.1 Gammaproteobacteria bacterium
CGGTTCCCGCAACGCCTCGACGATGGCGCTGGTTTCGCGCATGTCGCCCCGGCGCGGTTGCAGGGCGACGATCACCTGCCCGTACTGGGGACCGTACAGGGGCTCGGTATCCGTGAACTTGACGCCGGCCATGGGGGTGAGGGAGCGCAGTTCCTCCGGCGCGATGCCCTCCAGTGCTACCGTGACGGCGCGCTCGGCCTGTTGCAGGCTGTGCTCCAGGGGCACCCCCGGCGGCAGGTCCACGTGGATGTAGAACTGGCGCACGGAATCGAAGGCAAAGAAATCCCGCTTCACCACGCCCTCGGCCACCAGGCCGATGGCACCCGCCATGGTGAACAGCACCACCGCCAGGCCGGTACGCGGCCGGCGCATGACGCCTATCAGCAGTTGGCCGTAACGCAGCCGCAGCCAGCGCGTGGCGCGCACGCGTAACTGCTGGGCACGCGAAATCCGGCGGGTATAGTCGGGACGAATCATCAGGATGTGGGCGGGCAGGATCCAGAAGGCCTCGAATAGGCTGATGAGCAGGGCGGTGGTGACCACGAAGGGCACCACGAACATGAAATCGCCGAGGATGCCGGGCAGTAGCATGAGGGGCAGGAAGGCGGCGATGGTGGTGAGGATGGCGGCCAGCACTGGGGAGACCACTTCGCGGATGCCGTTCATCACCGACTCCAGGGGCGGCTCGCCACGGCTCAAGCGGTAATAGATGGCTTCTACCACCACCACCGCGTCGTCCACTACCATGCCCAGGGCGATGACGATGCCGAGCAGTACAGTGAGATTGAGGGTCGAGCCGATGAGATTGGCGGCCAGGAAGGCGCCGGCCAGGGCAAACGGAATGCCCAGCGCCACCAGCACGGCCAGCCGTGTGCCGAGGAACAGCCAACACATGCCCAGTACCGCGATCAGCCCGATCAGGGCATTGGATTCCATCACCGAGATGGCGTGTTTCGTGGCGTGGGTCTGGTCGTCCACCACCTCCAGCTGCACGCCCTGTTCATACAACAGGGGGTTGCGCTCCGACGTGAAGGCACTGAGGCGCTCGACCAGTTGCAGGGTGTTGGCGTCGGCCTGCTTGGTGATGGACAGCAGGATGGCGGGGAAGCCCTGGTATCGCACCAGCTGCGTGCTGCGTTCATGGCCGCGATCCACCACGGCGATTTCGCCCAGCGCAACCCGGCCCGCGGGCGTGATGACGGCCGCTTCGGCCAAGCGCCCGGGGTCGGCGGTCTTGCCCTCCAGGCGTACCAGCCATTCCGTATCCTGGGCGGTGACCCGTCCGGCCAGCGTATTGCGGAACCAGGCCGCCACGGCATCGCTCACCTGCACGGGCGACAGGCCGGCGGCCGCCACCCGCGCGGGATCGAAGTTCACATGCAGTTCCGGTTCATCCAGGCCCAGGGCCAGCACCTGGTCCACGCCTTCGAGCTGTTCCAGGTCCTTCTTGAGCATGGCAGCGGTCCAGCGCAGGTGTTCGCCGCCCGGGCCGTAGACGGCGATGTGGGCGGTGGGGAAACCATTGGACGTGGTGATCTCGAGGATCTGCGGATCGTTGGACTCCAGGGGCAGTTCCGCCGCGTGCTTGTTCTGCACCTCGCGGCGCAGGTCATTGACACGTTTGTCGAACACCCGTTCGGAAAGCTCCTCGAAGCGCACCAGGATCGAGGACAGGCCCTCGCGCGAGGAGGAGGACACGAACTTGATATCCTTCACCTGGGCGATGGCGTCCTCCAGGGGGCCGGTGATCTCCAGTTCGATATCCTCGGCGGAGGCGCCGGGCAGGGTGGTGATGATGTTCACCCAGTTGAAATTTATCTCCGGGTCCTGAGCGCGCGGCATGGCCAGGTAGGTGAGCAGGCCGCTCACCAGCACCAGCACGAAGGTGATATTGGCCAGCGGGTGATTGGTGATCAGCCGCTCGTAGAGCCGGTTCACTGCGTCGCACCTGCTCCTGCCGGCGGCAGGCCGAGGCGGAAACGACCTGCGTCGATGACGGTGGTATCCGGCGACCAGTCGACGGCCACCGGTCGTCCCACGGCGGCATGGGGCAGCTCGATGAAACGGGCCTGCCCCTGTTGCTCGACCCAGGCCCCGAGGCGGTCTTCCCGTTCCACCAGGTACTCACCGGGCAGGTGGGCCCGCGGGCTGCGCCAGCGCAGCTCTCCCGCCCGTCCCGGGACGAGCGCCGTGTCCGCTGAAAACACCACGACCTGGGTCTGGCCGGCAGGTTCCACAACGGCCAGGATGCGCTCCAGACGCAGGGCATGGGCCTGGCCATCGAGCCACAACTGCCAGTCCCCGGCGGCACGCAAGGCTTCGACCTGCACGGCCGGCACCCGGGCCTGGACCTCGGTGTCCTGGGTGGAGACCAGCACCAGCAGGGGCGTGCCGGGTGCGGCGAGGTCGCCCACGCTCGCCAGTCGCTCCCGCACCAACCCGTCGAACGGGGCCCGGATCACCGTGCGGGCCCGTCGCAGTTCGGCCGCCTCCAATTCCAGACGCGCCAGGTCCAGCTCGCTCTCCAGCACGGCATGCTCGGTTTCCTTGCTGCGCAACTGGTCCTCACTCACATGGCCATCCCCGGCCAGGGCACGGAACTGGTCGAGCTGGGCCTGCGCCAGGCGCAGGCGGTTTTCAGCCAGTTTCACCCGTGCCGCGGCCTGTCCGGCCGCGATGCGGTAGTCGGCCGCATCGATGCGCGCCAGCTCCGCGCCGGCCGGTACTGCCTGGCCCACCCGGGCCGGCAGTGCCTCGATCCGTCCGGCAACCTCGGCGGCCAGGTGTGCCTCGTTCAGGGCCAGTACCCGGGCCGGTGCGCGGAATTCCGGGTAGACCGCCAGCTCGGAAAAGGGACGGGTGGTCCAGTCAGCGGCCAGGACCAGGGTGGGGAGGCATAACAGGAGAGAAAACAGGCGCTTCATGGAGGAGGCTAAATTCGCTGGAGGGTTTGGTTATGGTCCCCCAGCATTACACAGTGGCCGGAAATTTTACAGTCGGTGCCGAGCCGGCCGTAACCGGAGCGGCGCTTACGATCCGTGGTGCCTGGCCGGCAGGCTTATGAAAACCAGCGCAGAAAGGCCGCTGCCGTCAGTGCCACGATGCCGAGGCCAGCGAGTCCTTGCCAGTGGCGCGGATAAAAGCCTGCGTCACGTGAACGCAGCGAGAACCCTGCCAGGGCCAACCCCAGTATCGTGCAAAGGATCTTGACGGTGAGCGCGGTGGTGGCAATGAGGGTGAGGTCCGGGAAGCGGCCGTAGAAAAAGTAGCTGACCGCACCGAACCCACTGCCGCTCAAGGCCTGAATGCCCCAGGCGAGCAGTACCAGCCATAACAGCTGGCGCTGGCGTCCCGACCATGCCTGGCCGGCGGCCAGGGCAGACAGCGGGATGGCGACCGCGCCGGCGGCCCCGAAGTTGTGCGCTACCTGAACCAGGGCATAGCTCAGGTTCTCGATGACCACCGGGGGTCTACTCCATGCTTACCTTGATGCAATCCTCGATCCCGATAGGCACATGCGCCTTGTTGACCACACGCACGCAGATGTCGTGTTCACCCGAACCGATGCTCGGCAGTGTGTAACTGCCGGTGAGTTCCCTGAGGATATCGACCTCGACATCGTCGATATAGACGTGCACATGATCGCCGCGTGGTCCGGGAACCACTTCGTAGTCCAGCTGGTGTTGTTCCATGACGTCCAGTTTTGCCCCATCGTCGGGGCTCGTGATGGTCACCGATGGCTCATCGGCCATCGCAACGGTGGCGGTGTTCAGGCCCAGGATGAGCAACAGCGTCGTCATGCCTAAGGCGAGTTTGCTGTTCATGTCGTACCTCCATGTCTGGATGTTGGACAGGATATTCGACAAAAATCCCGTCGTCTTGTTCCCTCTCTCCCTCCCATTGGGAGAGAGAGGGTATGAGCGTGGTTACTTGCGTCGTACCGCGGCGGCGTGCGGATCGCTGATGTTCCTGTCGGCCGCGTGGTTTGCATGGAAGGTCGGCAGCACGCCGATCAGCTCACCCTGTTTGCCGCCCTCCGTGACCTTGATGATGCCGAGGCCCGGGCAGCTGCCCTGTGCCGCGTGCGCGACCGTCAGCGGGAAGGGCCCGCGCAGCGCGACATACATGCGGTTCCCCTCGGGGGCGATGTCGAGCAGGTCCGGCGTGGGTTTGTTGCTGGTCGTGGCGCCGAGTGTCGTCCCGCACACACCGGAGTCCTTGAGGTCGAAGCTGTTGACGATCTCCGGGAAACCGGCAACGTCGAAGACCTCGACATTGTCCCGTACGCGGTCGAACTGGTGCAGGAAGCGGCCGTGCTTGCTGACCGTCATACCGTGCGCGTCCCTGTTATTGCCCGGTATGACCATGAAGTTGTCCGGGTCGTCGTAGCGCGCCACCGGCGGCGGATCATTGGGCAGATTGAAGGACGGTGCCGCCGGATAGTCGAGGGGCATGCGGATCACGCTGAACATGGATTGGTCCGGACCGGACGTGCCCTGGTTGAGGTGTACATAGCCGCCCGCCTCGATACCGCCGCAGCCTGCCGCCGGGAAGATATTGACGTCATACTCGGCCACGATCGCCATCGGCGTCGTGGTGTAGTCCACCACGAACATACCGCCGCCGCCCATGGTTACGAAGACGTGCCGGTTGTTGCTCACTGCGATGGGACAGATGTTGGTGTTGTTGGGGCGGATGCCCGCGGCCTCCTTGGGGATGCCGTTCGGCGTGGTGGTAGGCTGACCATCGGTCACGACACCACTCACGGAAGCGATCGGATAGTTGGTCGAATCAGCCACTGGCTGGGCGGTGATGCGACCGGCGCCACCCACGAGGTCGAGCGTGGCGGGGGCATCCCAGACCGCCGCGACGATGTTGTCGCCGCTTTCATCCCAGCTGATGTTAACGCGCTCAAGCAGTTTGCCAAACTGGTTGGCGACCAGCAGGTATTTGCCGTCCGGGCTCCAGAACGACATGTGGTTCTGGCGGCCGGTGGTCGTGCCGGTCGAGCGGAACAGCGCGACCGGTTCCCGGGTGCGGCCATCCACGATGACGAGATGGCCCGAGCCGACGAAATTAACATTCATGTAGTTGTGGTTCGGACTGGGCAGCATGCCATGCAGGCGGGCTGCATTGGCACCTGTGGCATTCGGCCATTGGGCTACATCGATCACGAAGGGATTGTTCGCCAGCTTGCCGGAGACGATATCCTTCTTGTCGTAGATGCGTATGAAGCCGCCGTGCGTTCCGGTGTCGGCGGCCGCGCTGACGCCGGCGCTGTTGGTCTGGTCGCTCAGCCACACTTCGTATGGCTGGGCATGGACGGGTGCCAGGTTGCTGATGCCAAGTAGCATTGCAGCCGAAATGGCTAGATACGAAACTGCCGTGCGGGATATGCTGAACATGGTCCGAATCCTCCGGGAAGTTGTAGCTGGATAGAAGTCAGCCGCTCCATCGCCCAATGCGCCACATACACCACAGCGTGGATCATCCTTGAATGAGTGTAGTTGTGGTGCCACACCTCGCAAGACAAGCAGGTCAAACTCACTCAATATATGGATATAGTCCTATATTCGGAATAACTTGAGTTTTTCGCGGCAGGCCGCATCCCACCATTGCCGTCCTTTGTATGATGCGCGGGCATATGGCTATACTCGGTTCCGGCTCGCATACCCAGCGCGCCACGACCTTATCACCCGGCCAGGATGGCCGGGTCATTGCACAGGGAGTGCCTACTATGTCCATACACCTTGATGGTGGTGAGTCCTTCGCCACCCTGGATCAAACGCTCTTGCAAGTGCTCACTGGCGCCGAGACCGAGATCGAGCTGCTCGATGGCCGGCGTCGTCGAGGTCGGCTGGAGGATTGGCACCCCGATGACGGGAGCCTGGTGTTATGTGATAGCGGGGAAACCTGGTGCACTTCTTTGCGGGATATCCGTTGCATCCAGTGGGACGGGCACCTGGCCGGTGCGCCCACCCAGACGGACTATCGCAGTTTTGCCATTCGGTTTCGTGATGGTGAGCAACTGGAAGGCATGTGTCTCGAGTGTGCGCGCGAAGCGGAGGGCGTGCATCT